>NZ_SDLD01000001.1:0-271123 GCF_013096875.1 Geobacillus sp. DSP4a
CTCTGGTGATCAAAAAGGCGTTGGCCGCTTTGGTTTGCGCCAGGGTCTCTTTCGTCATCGCGGCGGAATCGGCCACGTAAATCCATTCGTCTTCGATTTTGGCCTGCTTTAGCTGTTCATGGACACGAGACAGCGCCTCGGGATTCCATGTTTTATCGGGCAGGTTGCCATCGTGCACATCGCCGTAAAACGGGATGCCGTCCTCGTTGCCGACCAGTCCGAAACCGATCTGTTTTTGCCAACGATGATGGCGGTTGTAGCCATGTGTGATTTGTAAGGCCTCTAACGAGGCCGATTCATACGCGCCGTAAACGGTCTTGTCCGTCGTATCGGCGTGGAAGGCTCGGAGGGAAAGGCCTTCTTTTCGATAAATATGAATCAAGCAAGTGCTGATGACGTTGTGAATGCCAGCCTCATACAGGCGATCGAGATGACGGGCCAACGCATCGTCGTTCAACCAGGAAGGATGGAGATCGGGACGGATGAGTTTCTCACAATCGACCTCCTGAGCCCAATGTTCCAAGTGAACAAGGGCTTGCCGGCCGTCAAACACATTGTAGAGGATGGCCTGAACGGCATCGCTGACTCGCGTTTGGCACTGCGGATCGACGGGCACGAGATGGTCAATCAATTGAGGCAGACCCAGTTTCTTGAATAGGGCACTTATTATATTCAAATAAGAATTGCGATAGACCTTTTTGACTTGAACGTTCATAAGAGAAAAACTCCTTTACGTTCCTTGTGTGTCAAGGATTCATTCGACATCGGAACGAAAAAATCCTCCCGATTTTCGTCGAGAGGGTGCGAAATGTGAGTTACATACAAATTGGTTTACTCGCAAAAGCTTCCGAAGAAAATGAAAAACCATGTCGAACTTTGTCTGTCGAAAATGATGGATGGCAGGGAGGAGGAAACAGAGAATACCATTTTGGAGACAAACTTTTACCCGAGTTCGACAGTCACTAGGCAAACAAAATGCCTCTCGCCCCTTGATACAAAAGGGATCGGAGGCATTTGGGCACACTTCGGGCGTGTATCTAGGCGCGAGGGTGGATGCCTAGAATCTTTGGAGGAGGTTCCAGCCCTAGAGCCGCAAGGAATAGCGCTTGTTTGGCCGTCAGTTCTGTTCGTTGATAAAGGTCGCCGTTTTTTGAAGAAAAATGTCCAAGCATGAGACGCTCGCATTCGTCTCTTACTTTCGGCCACGATTCATGAGTCAGGGGAAAGGAATCGCGAAATGCTTTTGGCCAGACGCTCCAAGACGGCGCGATCCACTTCATCTTCGCGACCGAACGAATCCATCACCTTCGCTTTCGCCTATTTGGCCTTTGGATCCCATTCATTATGAGCAAGCTGGGGATCCGCCACAGTCGTTCCGTCTTTGTTTTTGCGTGTCACTCGTCGTATGTACATGCCTATATTATAAGCTATATTAGGCTTTTTTTAAAGGATAAATTATGAATTCGTGTGCCTATGAAATTCAGTGTTTTTTCTAGGATCCGCATCGCGAAATCTTTGATATAACAGCATTTTGGCCATTTTCATTTGCCTAAAATGGCCTCAAAACTGTCGAACTCGGGTTTTATAAAAAGATGGTCGATGGAGAATACGCCACGTTCCATTACAATGGATATTCGATTTCCTATTCTATTTTAGAGGCGGCAGGTAATGACGTACAACCGATAAAAGCGAAGGATGTTGCCGCCGTCTATCCTGAAAACACCATTTAAGACAAAAAAACGGAACCCGCCTAGCCTTCGGAATTTGATTCCAAAGGAGCGACATTCCGTAGTGCACTAGACTACTGGGGTCCGTCTATATATCGGACTTTTACGTACCATAGATACAACGACCTCATGACCCCAGCTGCAAGGAGATCATTCGACAGAAGGTTGTTTTCATCCTTCCGATGGTGACGAAATTTTTTTTGTCATGGGAGTCTATATATAAGTTGCAATAAAGATTTTCCGATTGTTCGATTCTGTTTTCCTTCATAACAAGTCATTTTGATAGAATGCGGTGGGCGCTCTACTGGATGTAAAACAAAGTTTCAACTTATATAGTAATGATTCGTTAATCACATTTCAGAAATAAGTTTCATAAATATAAGTTCGATTAGACTAAATTATTGGTTAATGCAAAAAATTTTTTAGTAAAGCATTGATTAAATAGTTTCATTGTAATATAATCTTCAATTGTAAAAAAATTTCATAATAGGAGATGATTTTATGTTAAGGAAAAGTTTGGCTTATTGTTTTTTAGCTGCTGTTCTAGTTTCCTCTGTATCCACAGCTCTTGCTGCAAGTGGTACATATGAATCTACTTACAGCTTAACTGGTGGGCTTAATAGTCGAACGTTTGATGCAAGTGCCACACCGAAGTTTGTTGTAACAACATCCCCAACAAAAGGATTAGAAAGATCAACTATGACTCTATATTTAAGAAAACAAGGTGTTTTTGGAGACACCGATATTGATAGCGGCACGGTTTCATCAACAAAAGTAGATAGTGAAACTCTTTATAAATCGGGTTCTGGCTCCGGTCAATATTATATCAGATTCAGAAATTTCACAGGAGTACTGTTTGAAGGTAAAGTAAAGATTGATTACAGTTGGTAAAATTTATTAATCAAGATCGGTGATATTATGAAAATGATTGGATTCTCATTTGACTTACATCCGCTATTATTTACGATTGTTTTTGTCATCTTATGCGGTATTACCTACTTCGTCTTAAAACGAAAAAAAATGAATATGAGTCCTAAACAATTGTTCTTTGTTGGAGCTACCATATTCTATTCTTTGTCTGTTGTCAAACTTACTTTACTACCCATAACTATAAGCTTTGATAAAGCAAGTTATCCAGATGTACCTTGGAAATACTATTATCAGTTGATCCCATTTAAAACAATAATTTCCGCATTGAATCAAGGTAACATTTTGCAGGTTATCGGGAACTTTGTACTTCTTCTTCCGTTGCCTATTCTTATAGGACTATTGAAGAATAATAGTACAACCTTCATTAGGGCCTTAATCATGGTAATTTCTATAAGTTTAGGTATCGAATTAATCCAACTAATCACTAATTTTCTCACAGGAATTCCAAACAAAGTAGCCGATATAGACGACTTAATCCTAAATTCCATTGGTGGATTTGTTGGATGGATCCTGTTAAAACTTTATTTTGCTTTTATTGGAGAGAAGAATAAGTCTCTTAACACTCAGAGTTCAGTGAACAACTAAACTCGTTCGCACTATTAGCCAAACCTGATGTCAAATAATTGATATTAGGTTTGGCTATTTCTAACTATGTTACTATTTAATGAATTTATCATGTTTAGTAAATGAATCCAGCTAAAAAGAGCATTTTTTAGTCAAAAAATGCCCTGATGTTATTAAATAACCCGTGGTGCTAGATAAACTCAAACAAGCATAAAAATAGCCCTTGCATGAGGATCTCCTTAAAATGAAAGTGCAACCAAACATTAAAAAGGAGAATCCCCATGCAAGAGCACTTTCATTTTACTACAGATCGGGCCAAGATTCAAAAGCAATATGCCGCCATTTTCGTTTTTGTTTCTGCTCAACTTTCATGCATTCAGGTGCATCTTCATCGTCGAAATCGCCATTTGGTCAAGCAAGAGGACGCTGTCATCATCGCCATTCATCTTTTAGGAAAGCTGCTCGGTTTTACTTCTGAACGGGCGTGGCATCGTTTTGTCACGGGAAATTTGTTCACAAACGGCTCGTTTCTCGAACGTTCCCGGTATAACCGCCGCTACCGGGCGCTTGGTTTCGCCATCAAATGGATCACCGTCATGAGCAAAACGCGGTCAACATCATGCCTATGCCGTCGTGGACAGCTTGCCGCTCCCATTGTGCCATACGGCAAGAATGCATCGCGTCAAACGGTTTCAAGAGATCGCCGACATCGGTTATTGCGCTTCCAAAAAGCAATGGTACTACGGGTTGAAGCTGCACCTTCAAGTGACCGATCAAGGGCTGCCGATGGGGTATGTGGTGACGGAAGCATCTTGCCACGATCGAATCGCAGCCGAAAGCGTGATGACCCAAATTCCCCACCCGTATAACTTTGGGGACAAAGGATTCATTAGCCGTGACTTGCAAAAAAGGCTGTACGAAGAATACCAAATGGCGCTTTGGACTCCGTCTCGAAAAAACCAGAAACATTGCTGGTCCGAAGCATAGGAGAAATGGATCCAGCAAAAACGCAAAGTGATCGAGACGGTGTTCTCGGTTCTGGTTGACCACTATCGCATCACGGGGATCCGAGCCAATTCGATTATCGGATTTGAAGTGGCACTCGATGGCATCTTGTTGGCGTATTCCCTGGTCACACTAGGGCTAGTTGAGCGCTGACGCTCAACTAGCACCACGGGTTAAATATGTAAATGTTTATTGTGATTCTGTATTCGCAATAGATTTCGCGTTTACAGACCAGTTTGCCTCCTTAAGGTTTGTATTTAAAGCAATGATGGTTGATATAGCGATTATTATGGAGCCACCAATAAATACGTAATCAGAATTTATTTTTGCAATTAATCCCGCAATGAGCACACTGACAGGAGCTAAGAGGGTAGATATTAATCTAGAGGCGCTTATTACTCTCCCTAATTTATTAGCTGGAACACTAGATTGGAATAGTAAATGAATTAATCTTGAATTTAGTCCTACACTGAACATTAGTATAAAGACCATAATACCAGAAAAAAACCAATTATCTTGGAAAGGAAAAAGGAATAATGCTAGAGAAGTTGTCAATGATGACATTAATAACATTTTACCTGAGCTAAAAATAGCTTGAATCCTTGAGAATAGCGCTCCACTAGTAATTCCTCCTAATGCTGACATTGTCATAACAAGACCAATTTCAGAACTTGTTAGGCCTATTATTTCTTTCAAATGAAACAAAATCATTAGGACAGCCCCACTCAGTCCAAAGTTAACAAACAAGTTCCAAATTAATATTAACCTGAACAAGGGGTTTCTTAATGTATAGTGGAGTCCTTGAATGCTCGAAGACCATAGTTGTTTAGGAGAAGAAATATTATTGTTTGGTTCCGTTTTTTGATATCTAATTAAAGATAATGTAGTTAACAACATGATAAAAGTTGCGAAATTTATCCATAATGAGTTAAATAATCCCATTGTAGAGATTAATAATCCAGATATAGCTGGACCTATAGCCTCTGCTGTAGAAATTGCCATTTGCATAATACCGTTAGCTTCAGGTAAATGTTTTTTTTCAACTAATTGAGGAATAATAGATATATCCGCAATTCTATATATAGCGATGCAAATATCAAGAACAAACGCAACTAAAAAAATAATTATTATATTAAAGAATTCAAATGAAGCAGATATAGGAAGTATGCTAATGAATAAAGCTTGTAGGGTGGATATAAACATTAACAATTTCTTTCTATTTACGCTATCTACGATCGCTCCACCAAAGAAGCTAACTAAAAATTCAGCAAAAAAGCCCAATGCATACATTGCTCCCATGAGTAAAGAAGAGCCTGTTGCATGTAAAACCAGTAAAGGGATGGCTAGATCATAAAGAGTTTCTGCTATTTTATGTATAAAATGACTCGAGGTTATGAACAGAAATGCTTTATTTTTATATATTGCCTTCATATGTAACATCTTCCTTTAATTAAAATGATAACGATTTTCCTACATGGTGACACGAGAAAAAGCCTCGCTTGTCAAGTACACGTTGTGGTGATGAACCTTATTTTTTGCGTTCGTTGCCGACAATTCCTGTCATTTGGTGTCTGTTAATTTTTTTGGTCATCTGCCTAAATGGATTGCGCCATTCCATTAACACGGCATGGTTGAGCGATTCTTCGTCTTCTAAACTTTCTTGCTGCACGCGGATGAGATCAGCGAAGTCGTCTGTCGTATAGTTGCGGATGACCGCTTCGCGCGGGGTGTTGCCGTCAAAGACGTATAAACGTTTATCGTACATGCTGATCCCCCTTGCTTTTTTACCCTCATCATAACGGAAAACGCGAAAAAATGGCAAGAAAAGCCTCCGACAACTAACAGCGGCCGGAGGTTTTTTGCTCGACATACTCGCTCACAAGCGCTTCAATTTGCTGTTCATCGGGCTTTTCGCCGCAAAATGCAAACTCAATTTCCTCAATCAATTCACCATCGCGATAAACGTGTAGCGCCCCTTTTTGCAGCAAGACGCTGTATTCGATCTCAAATATATAGCCCTCATGTTCAATCGCGCCCATTGTGGTTCACCTGCCTACGTTTAATGTCCCACAGGCGCGGCTCTCTATGTATGAATAAGAAGCTCATCCTATAGACGCAGGACGATTGTCCTTTTATAATGGACGTGGTTCGACAAAAAGAGGAAACAGAGGGGAGAAATAGAGAGTGTTCCGGACATTGCGCAGCAAATTGATCGTCTTGATGGCTTTATTGTTAGTGATTTCATTGGCGGCAACACAACTCTTTGGGGTTGTGCAAATGCGGAAGATGGTGGATGCTGACGTGAAACAGCGGGCGCAGACGGCGCTTGACGGACTGCTCGGCGATATTCGCGACAGTTTTCAAAGTGAGGAGAATAGCTTAGTGCAATTCAGTGAATCGCCGTTGGCTTTGCAAATGGTTCAAGATGAAAAAATGTGGCTGCAGCTTGAGAAACAGTTCCGCACGTTTTTGCGCCTGCATGAGAATGTGCAATTCATCTATATTGGCACCGAGCAGAAGAAAATGTATATATCGCCGATGACAGAGCTCCCGGATGGATACGATCCGACGAGCCGCCCGTGGTATAAAGAAGCAATGAAACGTCCGGATGAAGTGGTGTGGACCGAACCATACGTCGATGCGATTACCGGCAAGCACGTTGTGACGTTGGCCAAAGCGGTGAGCGAAAACGGCCGCATTGCTGCGGTCATCGGCATCGATATGACGCTCGATGCGGTGACAAGAATCGTCAATGCGAGCGACGTCGGCTATCACGGCTATCCGGTGCTGTTTGACACGAAGGGAACGGCGGTTGTTCATCCGGAAGATAAAGGGAAAAATATGGCGAACAATGCGACAGTCCGCTACATGCTCGAGCATGAAAAAGGAATGCACGAATATGAGCAAGACGGCGAACGACGGGTGATTTACTTCACTACGATTCCAGAGCTCGGCTGGAAAGTCGGCGCCGTCTATAAAGAAAAAGACTTATCGGCGATGAGCCGCTCGCTCGGAGCAACCATGCTTGTCATTACGGTGATTGCGTTCATCATCGCTTTGGTCGTCGTTTATTTCTTAGCGCGCTCGATCACCAAGCCGATTGTGGCGCTGCAAGAGCAAGTCGAAAAGGCGGCGGGCGGTGATTTGACCGTGCAAGTGCGCACCGCCAGCAAAGATGAAATCGGCCGCCTCGCCCGCCATTTTAACGAGATGATCGATCATATGCGCGCACTGATCGGCGAAGTGAACCGATCGGTCAACGAGCTGGCCGCCTCGGCTGATCATTTAAGCGCCGTCTCAGAGGAAACGATGGCGACAAGCGAACAAGTGGCGAAAGCGATTGGCGAAATCGCCAAAGGAACAACCGATCAAGCAGGCAGCCTCGATACGATCAATGAGCGGACAACAGCGCTGTCGCAGCAAATCGAAGCGGTCACAGGAGCGACCGCTTCGATGGAATCGTTGTCAAATGAAACGAAAACGGCGAGCTACGATGGGCTTGAGCATTTAAATGTTCTGCAGCAAAAATCCGAAGAGGCGAACAACGAGCTGTCCGCCGTTGAAAACGTCATTAGCGACCTTGTGAGAAAAATGGGGGAAATTGATGACGTCATTCAAACGATTACCGCCATTTCTGGGCAGACGAACTTGCTCGCGTTAAACGCCAGCATTGAGGCGGCGCGCGCCGGCGAGCATGGGAAAGGGTTTGCCGTTGTCGCGGACGAAGTGCGGAAGCTGGCCGAACAATCCGCGAAAGCGACGGAGATGATCCGCGCGACGATCGCCGCCATCCAGCAGCAGGCCGGATTGGCGATCGAGGCGGTCAGCCGCTCCAAGCAGGCGTACGACGAACAGCGGGAAGCGGTGCACACGACCGGCGATTCGTTTGTCAAAATCACCGGCATGATGGAGCAAGTGGCTGATGCGCTTGCTGGGATTATGGAGGAAGCAAAGCGGATGAACGCGAGCAAAGACGATGTCGTCGGAGCGATGCAAAACATCGCCGCCATCGCCCAACAAGCAGCGGCAGCGGCGGAAGAAGTGGCCGCTTCCGCTGATGACCAGCTGCAGGCGCTTTCGACGGTGACCGAATCGGCGGAAACGTTAAGTGAGATGAGCCGGCAGTTGAAACAACTGGTGGAGAAGTTTAAGATTTCATAAAAAACAGAAGGTGTCCTAGCGGCAACGGGGCGCCTTTTTTATCATCTCTAGCCGAGAAGGCTCCCATTTCCGCGTGCGTAAGTGGGGGATGAAGCATCAAGGATGTTCCCTAACGCCGCCCAAAAAAAGAAGGATTTCGCTTGCTGTCTTCGTAAGACAACGGAACCGTGGGACACACGAGGATGGCTTGGCTGGCAAGCCTGTCGTGGAGCGGTTGTTCCAAAGAATCTCCCACCGCTAAACGTTTGCGCAGGCAAGAGGCGTTCAATCATTTTCGAATAGGAGACTTTCACTTTCGCTTTGTACAGGGTGCAGTCCAAAATAAGCGGGAGATGAATGTCGGTCGGCGTTTACTTAAAATCATGAATGTCCCGCCGTCGTGCAGTCACGATCTTTTTTGTATTCATACAATGATAATAAGTGAAATTTTTTCAGCTTCTTCGTCGATTTTAGTGGGCGATAGTGCTAAAATAAACAGTGAAAACGTTTATACTGTTATTTTGCTGTACGTTTGGGGATGCTGGCAGCGAAATGAGGACTTTCATGCATAGCTGTTGCCAGCCCGAACGATGCGAAAACAAGGTGGAGGTTTTTTCACGATGGCAAAACAGACGAACTACGCTCAACCGTGGAGCCAGTTTTACGGGCCGAACCTCGGTTATGTCATCGACATGTATGAACAGTACCTCGATGACCCTAACAGCATCGACCCGGAACTGAAACAATTGTTCGAACAGTGGGGGGCGCCGGTTTTGGAAGAACCGGTTTCTTCTGCGGATGACGAGGCGGCCAAAACGCATCAAACGTTCCGGCTGCCGGAGACGCCGACGATTTTCAGCAAGCTTGTCGCTGCCGTCAAGCTGGCGGACAGCATTCGCCATTACGGCCATCTGGCTGCTGATACGAATCCGCTTGTCAAAAAGGAGAAAAAGCTGCGCCGCTTGGAGCTTGACGAATACGATTTAACGGAAGAGGATTTAAAGCGCATTCCGGTCGCGTTTCTTTGTCCCCACGCTCCGGCGCATGTCAAAAACGGCTGGGACGCCATCTTGCATTTGCGCAAAATTTACACGGACAAAATCGCGTTTGAATTCTCGCAAGTACATAATCTAGAAGAAAGGAACTGGCTCATCCAGCAAATTGAGTCCGGAGCGTACTATCCGAGCCTGGCGAACAAAGAGCGGGTTGCTTTGTTGCGCCGCCTGACGGAAGTGGAAGGGTTTGAAAAGTTCATCCACCGGACGTATGTCGGGCAAAAACGGTTTTCGATCGAAGGGCTTGATTCCATGGTGCCGCTTTTGGATGAGCTCGTCCGCCAAGCGATCGAACATGGAATCGACGCCGTCAACATCGGCATGGCGCACCGCGGCCGGCTGAATGTGCTTGCCCATGTGCTCGGCAAGCCGTACGAAATGATTTTCGCCGAGTTTCAGCATGCAGAGAGCAAAAACTTTATTCCATCTGAAGGAGCGGTGGCCATCACCTACGGCTGGACGGGCGACGTGAAATACCATTTGGGGGCGGCGCGCCGCCTTCGCAATAAAAGCGCGCATACGATGCGGATTACGCTCGCTAACAACCCAAGCCATCTCGAAGTGGTCAATCCGGTTGTGCTTGGCTACACGCGCGCCGCGCAAGAAGATCGGACAAAACCAGGCGTGCCGGTGCAAAATACTGATGCGTCGTTTGCCATCTTGATTCACGGCGATGCCGCGTTCCCGGGACAAGGGATCGTCGCGGAAACGCTCAACTTAAGCCAGCTGCGCGGCTATACGACCGGCGGGACGATCCATATCATCGCCAACAACATGATTGGCTTTACGACGGAAAGCTACGATTCACGCTCGACGACGTATGCTTCCGATATGGCGAAAGGGTTTGAGGTGCCGATTGTGCACGTCAATGCCGACGATCCGGAGGCTTGTTTGGCGGCCGCATGCTTGGCGTTTGCCTACCGCCAGCGGTTTAAAAAAGACTTTGTCATTGACCTAATCGGTTACCGCCGTTTCGGTCATAATGAAATGGATGAACCGATGGCGACGAATCCGACGATGTACGCGATCATCAACCAACATCCGACTGTGCGCAAGCTGTATGCGCAAAAATTGATGGAAAAAGGGATCATCACCGAGCGGGAAGTCGACGAAATGGAGCAAGAGGTGGCGGAACGGCTGAAAATCGCCTACGAGCGGGTGCCGAAAAACGAAGACGAGCTTGATTTCATCATGGATCCGCCCAAACCGGTCGTCGATCGGCTGCCGGAAGTGAAAACAAGCGTGGCGAAAGACGTGCTCCATCGGGTGAACGAAGAATTGTTGCAGTTTCCGGACGGATTCAACGTCTTTAACAAGCTTGAGCGCATTTTAAAACGGCGAAGCGGCGTGTTTGCGCAAAACGGCAAAGTCGATTGGGCGCACGCGGAAATTTTGGCGTTCGCCACGATTTTGCAAGACGGGGTGCCGATCCGTCTGACTGGTCAAGATTCGCAGCGCGGCACGTTCGCACAGCGCCATTTGGTGCTCCATGACGTGAAAACCGGTAAAGAGTATGTGCCGCTTCACCACATCAGCGGCGCCAAAGCGTCGTTTGTCGTGTACAACAGCCCGCTGACGGAAGCCGCCGTGCTCGGCTATGAATATGGATACAACGTTTACGCGCCGGAGACGCTCGTGCTTTGGGAAGCGCAATTTGGCGACTTCGCCAACATGGCGCAAGTAATGTTTGATCAATTCATTTCATCCGGCCGGGCGAAATGGGGGCAAAAATCCGGGCTTGTCATGCTCTTGCCGCACGGCTACGAAGGGCAGGGCCCGGAACATTCAAGCGGCCGCGTCGAGCGCTTTTTGCAGCTGGCGGCGGAAAACAACTGGACGGTCGCCAACTTATCGACGGCTGCGCAATATTTCCATATTTTGCGGCGGCAGGCGGCGCTGTTGACAAGGGAAGAAGTTCGCCCGCTCATCATTATGACGCCGAAAAGTTTGCTCCGCCATCCGCTGGCGGCATCGGATGCGGAAGTGTTCGTTGACGGTGCGTTCTCGCCGGTGCTGGAACAGCCGGGATTGGGCGCTGACGCTGGCAAAGTGGAACGCATTGTGTTTGGCACCGGCAAATTGATGATCGATTTAGCCGAACAGATTGGCAAAACCGAAGGGCTCGATTGGCTGCACGTCGTGCGCATTGAAGAGCTGTATCCGTTCCCGGAAGAAGCGGTGAAAGACATCATCGCCCGCTATCCGAACGTCAAAGAGCTCGTCTGGGTGCAAGAAGAACCGAAAAACATGGGGGCATGGCTGTATATGGAACCGTGCCTGCGGGCGTTGGCTCCAGAGGGTGTCGATGTCAGCTACATTGGGCGGCGCCGGCGGGCGAGCCCGGCGGAAGGCGATCCGGTCGTCCACCGAAAAGAGCAAGAGCGCATCATCCGCTGTGCATTGACGAAGCATGAATGATGACTACGGAACATTTGAGGAGGGTATCAACGTGGCTGAGATCAAAGTCCCAGAGTTAGCAGAATCCATCACGGAGGGAACGATCGCCCAATGGCTGAAAAAACCGGGCGACTACGTGGAAAAAGGAGAATCGATTTGCGAGCTTGAAACGGATAAAGTGAACGTGGAAATTATGGCGGAAGAGTCGGGTGTTTTGCAACAGCTGCTTGCCAATGAAGGCGATACGGTTGCGGTCGGTCAAGCGATCGCCATTATCGGAGAAGGAGCGGCGTCGGCACCGCCTGCACCAGAGAAGGCGCCGCAGCTGGCCGAGGAACCAAAACCGGCTGTGCCGGTCGACCGTGCTGAGCAGCCAGCGCCGCAGCCGGTTGCGGTTGCCCAAGCGCCAGGCCAACGACCGATTGCTTCGCCGGCTGCTCGGAAAATGGCGCGTGAAAAAGGGATCGACTTGACGCAAGTGCCGACCGTTGATCCGCTTGGACGCGTGCGCAAACAAGACGTCGCCTCGTTTGCCGCCCAGCCGGCCGCCGCTCCGCAGCCGGCGCCGCAAGCCGCGCCGACGTCGACGCCGGCCGCCGTTCCAACCGCTGAGGCCGGCAAGCCGGTCATCCGCGAAAAAATGTCGCGCCGTCGGCAAACGATCGCCAAACGGCTGCTGGAAGTGACGCAAACGACCGCGATGTTGACGACATTTAACGAAATTGACATGTCGGCGGTCATCGATTTGCGCAAGCGGAAAAAAGATAAATTTTTCGAAGAGCATGACGTCCGCCTTGGCTTTATGTCGTTTTTCGTCAAAGCGGCTGTCGCGGCGCTGAAAAAATATCCGTACGTCAACGCGGAGATCCAAGGCGATGAGATTTTGCTGAAAAAATATTACGATATCGGCGTTGCCGTATCGACGGATGAAGGGCTTGTCGTTCCGGTTGTGCGCGACTGCGACCGGAAAAACTTCGCCGAAATTGAGCGCGACATTGCCGAATTGGCAGCGAAAGCACGCAGCAATAAGTTGTCGCTTGCCGATTTGCAAGGCGGCACGTTTACGATCACAAACGGCGGCGTCTTCGGCTCGCTTCTGTCGACTCCGCTTCTCAACGGCCCGCAAGTCGGCATTTTAGGGATGCATTCGATCAAACTGCGCCCGGTCGCCATCGACGAAGAGCGGATCGAAAACCGGCCGATGATGTATGTTGCTTTGTCGTACGACCATCGCATTATCGATGGCAAAGAGGCCGTCGGGTTCTTGAAAACGGTGAAAGACTTGATCGAAAATCCGGAAGACTTATTGTTGGAAAGCTAACCAAGGCAGGAACGGGGGATGTCCCAAAAAGATCGGGACACCCTCTTTCGTTTCTATATATACACCGACCGCTTCTTCTGCACTATATTTTGTGTCTATACTGAAGACAGACAGCCTTTTGGGTCAGCCCCTTTTTTGGAAAAGAACAAAAAGAAAAGTGCAGTCACCTGTTTTTGAAGGAAAGCGCGATTCGGAACCGAAAAGGCATGATTGCGCGATGCGGTGGTACACTACAAGCAAAAAGGAGGGAACCATTGATGCCGGAACGCGGACGAAACGACCATCCACATTCCTTTCACCGTGACGGCGCCCGCGAAAGCATCATCAACGATGCAACTGCCGACGGCGCCAAGGCAATCGGTGTACGGATTGACGCCGATCCGATGCGGGCGGCCAACCCTGACCCGTTTCACGTCGACTCCCTTGCTGTCGAGGAAGGAATGAAGCGGTTTCGCTCTCTCATGGAAGGAAAAAAGTGATTCGCCCAGCGGATCGCTTTTTTCGTGAACGAAAAAAGAAGGAAAACGGCGAACAAACGCGAATAGTGTTTACTTAATATGACTATTTTTCGGGGGGATGGCAATGGAGTACGGATTAGCCGGAAAAACGGCGTTGGTCGCCGCCTCAAGCCAAGGGCTCGGCAAAGCGGTCGCCCGGGCGCTTGTGCTCGAAGGAGCGAACGTGATGATCACGAGCCGGAACGAAGAAAAGCTGCAGGAAGCAGCCGAGGAGTTGAATGGGCTGCATAAGGGACGCGTCGCCTACACGCGTGCAGATGTGACGAAGGCGGAAGACATCCGCCAGCTGGTCGCCAAAACGGTCGAAACGTTTGGGACGATCGATTTGCTCGTCAACAACGCCGGCGGCCCTCCGGCGGGAACGTTTGAAACGGTGAGCGACGAAGACTGGCAATATGCGTTTGAGCTCAATTTATTGAGCTACATTCGGCTGATTCGTGAAGCGCTGCCATATTTAAAGAAAAACGGCGGCAAAATTGTCAACATCGCTTCGTCATCGATCAAAGAACCGATTCCGGGCTTGATTTTGTCGAACACGTTTCGCACCGGGATTGTCGGGCTGACGAAAACGTTGGCGACGGAATTCGCGCGGGACAACATTTTGATCAACACCGTCGCTCCCGGGCGGATTGCGACAGAACGCGTCGCCTTTTTAGATAAGGTGAACGCCGAAAAGCTTGGCATTACAAAAGAGGAAATGGAAGCGCGCATGAAAAGCGCCATTCCGCTCGGCCGCTACGGGAAGCCGGAAGAATTTGCGAACGTCGTCGTCTTTCTATTGTCCGAAGCGAACTCGTACGTCACCGGACAAGCGTTGATCGTCGACGGCGGCATGGTCAAAGCGATTTAACGATTTTCGAAAGAAGCCTCCGCTGCTAAGCGAAGCGCAGGTGGTGGGCAGATCGCTGGGCGCTTGCGGCCAAACGGACAAGAAGGGAGAGGACAGCGTTGAAAACGATCGGGTTTATCGGCCTTGGCGTCATGGGAAAAAGCATGGCGCGCCATTTGCTGAAGGCGGGCTATCCACTTCTAGCTTATACACGCACAAAAGAAAAGGCGGAAGACTTGCTTCAGGAAGGGGCGGTTTGGAAGGAAACGGTCGCTGATTTGGCGCGGGAGGCGGATGTCGTCATCACGATGGTCGGCTATCCTCACGATGTCGAGCAAGTGTATTTCGGCGAAGGCGGCATTTTGGAGAATGCGCGGCCGGGAACGTATGTCATCGATATGACGACGTCAACGCCGACGCTTGCAAAGTCCATTTATGAAGCAGCGAAGCAAAGAGGGATTCACGCGTTGGACGCCCCGGTGTCCGGCGGCGACATCGGCGCGCGCGAAGGAACGTTGACGATTATGGTCGGCGGTGATGAGGACGTCTTTTTGGCGTGCAAGCCGATTCTCGAGCGGCTTGGCACGAACATCGTGCGGCAAGGAGGAGCTGGAGCCGGCCAGCATACGAAAATGTGCAACCAAATTGCCATCGCCACCAATATGATCGGCGTTTGCGAGGCCATGGCGTATGCGAAGCGGGCTGGTCTTGATCCATTCAAAGTGTTGGAAAGCATCGCCAAAGGGGCAGCCGGCAGCTGGTCGCTGAGCAACTTGGCGCCGCGCATGTTGTCAGGAGATTTTGCTCCGGGGTTTTACATCAAGCATTTCATTAAAGATATGAAAATTGCGCTTGAGGAAGCCGAGCGGATGAACTTGCCGCTGCCAGGGCTGGCACTCGCCAAACAACTGTACGAAGAGTTGGCGCAAGCCGGTGAGGAAAACAGCGGCACGCAAGCATTGTACAAACGCTATATCAGACAGTGACATGGGGGGCGGATTCGTCCTCTCTTTTTTTGAATGTGAGATATATTTATCAAAAAATATTGAATATTTCTTTTGGTCGAGGTATAGTAGAAATAAAGAGCACATACTAACCGGTTAGTATACAGGGAGGGGATGACATGGACTTTTCCTATTCGCCGAAAGTCCAAGAGTTGATCAAAAAATTAAGCGCTTTCATGGAAGAGTACATTTATCCGAACGAAAGGGTGTATGAGGAGCAGCTGAACGCCCAAGAGTCAAGATGGTCAGGGGTGCCGCCCATCATCGAAGAGCTGAAGGAAAAAGCGAAAAAAGAAGGGCTCTGGAACTTGTTTTTGCCGGACAGCGAATACGGAGCCGGCTTAACGAACGTCGAATACGCGCCGCTTTGCGAAATTATGGGCCGTTCGCTCATCGCCCCGGAAGTGTTCAACTGCAATGCGCCCGATACGGGCAATATGGAAGTGCTCGTCCGCTATGGCACAGAGGAGCAAAAGAAAAAGTGGCTCATCCCGCTCTTGAACGGAGAAATCCGCTCGTGCTTTTCGATGACGGAGCCGGATGTCGCGTCGAGCGATGCGACGAACATTCGCGCTTCGATCGTTCGCGACGGCGATGAGTATGTCATCACCGGACGGAAATGGTGGTCGTCTGGCGCCGGCGACCCGCGCTGCAAAGTCGCCATCGTGATGGGAAAAACGAACCCCGATGCGCCAAAACATGAGCAGCAGTCGATGATCATCGTTCCGCTTGATACGCCGGGCGTGAAAATCGAACGGATGCTGCCGGTGTTCGGCTTTGACCATGCGCCGCACGGGCATGCGGAGATTACGTATGACAACGTGCGGGTGCCGAAAGAAAACATCATTTGGGGCGAAGGGAAAGGATTTGCCATCGCCCAAGGGCGGCTCGGTCCGGGGCGGATCCATCATTGCATGCGCTTGATTGGAGCGGCGGAGCGGGCGCTTGAGCTTATGTGCCGGCGCGTGCAGTCGCGGGTGGCGTTCGGCAAGCGGCTTGCGGACCATGGCGTCATTCGCGATTGGATCGCTCAGTCGCGCATTGAGATCGAGCAAGCGCGCCTGTTGACAATGAAGGCAGCGTACATGATGGATACGGTCGGCAACAAAGCGGCGCGCAAAGAAATTGCCATGATTAAAGTTGTCGCTCCGAATGTCGCCTTAAAAGTGATCGACCGCGCCATTCAGGCGTTCGGAGCCGCCGGGGTGAGCAACGATTTTCCGCTTGCTGCCATGTGGGCGAACTCGCGCACGCTCCGGTTGGCCGACGGGCCGGATGAGGTGCATAAAGAGCAAGTAGCCAAGCTTGAGTTGCGTCCATATGAACAATAAAGGGAGAGGAAGTGGCGTTTATGCATGTGTTGGACTTGTTTAAAATCGAAGGAAAAACCGCCATCGTCACCGGCGGCGGGCGCGGGCTCGGCGAGCAAATCGCCGTCGGCCTCGCCGAAGCGGGGGCGAACGTTGTCGTCTGCTCGCGCAAAGTGGAGGCGTGCGAGCAAGTGAAAGAAAAGTTGGAACAGCTGGGCGTCCGTTCATTGGCGCTAAAGTGTGATGTGACGAACCCGGATGATGTCCAACATGTCGTCGAAACGACGGTGAAGGAGTTTGGCGGCATCGATATTTTGGTGAACAACAGCGGAGCGACGTGGGGAGCGCCGGTCGAAGAGATGCCGCTTGAAGCATGGCAAAAGGTGATGAACGTCAATGTAACCGGCACGTTTCTCATGAGCCAGGCGGCCGGCAAGGTGATGATTGAGAAGCAATCGGGCGGCGCCATCATCAACATCGCTTCCGTCGCCGGCCTTGGCGGCACGCACCCGGACATTTTAAATACGATCGGCTACAACACGAGCAAAGGGGCGGTCATTACGTTTACGAGGGACCTAGCAGCAAAATGGGGGAAGCACGGCATTCGCGTCAATGCGGTGGCGCCGGGCTTTTTCCCGACGAAAATGTCAAGAGTTGTCCTCGAGCAAGTGGGGCAAAAAGTGCTCGAGCATACGCCGCTTGGCCGCTTTGGCGGCGAGGATGACTTAAAAGGCGCCGTTCTGTTTCTCGCCTCGCCGGCGTCTGCGTTTGTCACCGGTGCGCTGTTAGTCGTTGACGGCGGCAGCCATGCGACCGGCATTTAACGAGAAAAGGGGGAGACGAAATGAGCGAAAAACGGGCTTTGCCTTTTTATCCGGAGCATGTGTCGTTTTACATCGATATTCCAGACAAAACGGTATGCGATGTGCTCCAGGAACGGGCGAGGGAATTCGGCTCCCAGCCGGCGTTGACATTTTACGATAAGACGATCACCTATGCCGAGCTCGCGGCCGCGGTCAACCGCTTTGCCTCAAGCCTGCAGGCGCGCGGCGTACAAAAAG
Organism: Geobacillus sp. DSP4a; assembly: GCF_013096875.1. Classification (NCBI taxonomy): domain Bacteria; kingdom Bacillati; phylum Bacillota; class Bacilli; order Caryophanales; family Anoxybacillaceae; genus Geobacillus; species Geobacillus sp. DSP4a. The sequence goes on from NZ_SDLD01000001.1 coordinate 17,862, forward strand.
GGGACCGCGTCGCGATTATGCTGCCGAACTGCCCGCAATATGTCATCGCCTATTACGGCATTTTGCAGGCGGGCGCTATCGTCACCCAAGTGAACCCGATGCTTGTTGAGCGCGAACTTGCCTATTTGCTCAAAGATTCCGGCGCCAAGATGATTGTCATTTATGAACCGCTTTATCCGCGCCTCGCCGCCGTCAGAGGGGAAACAGCCGTCGAGCAGGCGGTCACCGTCAGCCTTGGCGCGCCGCCGTCCGTTGCGCTCGCGGAAGGAGATGTCACGTTTGACAAATTTCTTGCCGCAGGAAGCGGAGTGGTGCGCCCGGTGCCGATCGAGCCGATGCACGACGTCGCTGTATTGCAATATACGGGAGGAACGACGGGGCGCTCCAAAGGGGCGATGCTCACCCACCGCAACATTTTCGCCAACGTCCTGCAATGCGCCGAGTTTTTCAAAGGAACGTTTGAGCTCGGCAAAGAGCGGTATTTAACCGTCATCCCGTTGTTCCATGTGTTCGCGATGACGTCGGGAATGAACTTGGCCATTTACCAGGGGGCGGAAAACATTTTGCTGCCGCGCTTTGAGCTGAAAGAAGTGCTCGAGACGATTCGCGACAAGCAACCGACCGTGTTTCCAGGTGTGCCGACGATGTATGTCGCGATTACCAATACGCCGGGCGTCGAACAGTACGGCATCAGCAGCATCAAAACGTGCAACAGCGGCAGCGCGCCGATGCCGCTTGAATTGATGCGCGATTTTGAATCGAAAACTGGGGCGGTCGTCCTTGAAGGGTACGGATTGTCCGAAGCGTCGCCGGTGACGCATTGCAACCCGCCGTTTGCGGCGCGCAAGCCAGGTACGGTCGGCATCGGCATGCCGTTGACGGAGTACAAAGTCGTCGACGTGGCGACCGGCACGCAGGAATTGCCGCCAGGAGAAGTCGGCGAGCTCATCATCCGCGGGCCGCAAGTGATGAAAGGGTATTGGAACATGCCCGAGGAAACGGCGGCGGCGCTGCGCGATGGCTGGCTGTACACTGGCGATTTGGCTTCGATTGACGAGGAAGGGTATGTGACGATTGTCGACCGGAAAAAAGATTTGATCATCGCCGGCGGTTATAACATTTATCCGCGTGAAATTGAAGAGGTGTTGTACGAACATCCAGCGGTGAGAGAGGCGGCGGCGATCGGTGTTCCGGATCCATACCGGGGTGAAACGGTGAAGGCGATCATTGTGTTAAAAGACGGACAACAGGCGAGTGAAGAAGACATTCTCGCCCACTGCCGGAAAAACTTAGCGGCGTACAAAGTGCCGCGCATCATCGAGTTCCGCACTGAACTGCCGAAAACGAACGTCGGCAAAATTTTGCGCCGCGCCTTGCGCGAAGAAGCATCTCGCTCGCAATAACGGCGCGCCTTTCGGCCAAGTCGGAAGCGGGCTTGGGCGTTTTATGGTACAATAGCTGGCAGCGACTACATTTTAGGCAAGAGGTGTAAAAACGTGAAGGAGAAAATTATGGCTGCCAGCATTGAGCTGTTTGAACAAAACGGCTTCAGCGAAACATCGATCCAAGACATCGTTGACGCCCTCGGGGTGACAAAAGGGACGTTTTATTACTATTTTACAAGCAAAGAAGAACTGTTGATGGATATTCACCTTCGCTACATTGAATGGCTGCTGGACGAAGAGGAGCGGATTATAAGCGATACACAGCGCTCGGTGCGGGAACGACTGTATGACATCGTCTTCATGCTCATCCATAATGTCGAACGGCAGGGACGGGAAGCGCGTATTTTTTTTCGTGAAATGAAGCATTTGAATGAAGAGCATTTACAGAAAGTAAAAGAAAAGCGCGATTTGTTCCGCTATCGGCTGCAGTCGTTGATTGAGGAAGGAATGAAAAGCGGTGAACTGCGCTGCGATTTGTCGCCATCGATCGCCACGCTTACCGTTCTTGGGGCAGCCAACTGGAGCTATCAATGGTTTCGCCCGGATGGCGAGCTGACGGATGCCGAGGTGGCGAAGCAAATGGTGACCATTTTGCTTGACGGAATGAGCGGGCCGCGCGTCTCGTAGACCAAGCTATATAGATGCAACGAAGAAGTTTAACATATCCCTGAGGAAAAGCGGTTTGCCCCTTTTTCGACTGTCGGAGGAAAGCCACAGGCTTCTCCGTCACGCCTTGGCGTGACGAAGGACCGAACAACCGCCTGCTTCCCAGACCCATATAATGGGTCTGGAAGCGGCGCTGTTCGGTCGCCCGACAGTCGATCAAATACTCGGTAAAAGTTGCAAATGGTAAAGCTTCAAATTGCATCTATATAAATGCGTTTACAAGGGGGGAGAGGGAGATGACTGCCATCATTCCGGTGCGCAAAGGGGAGGAATTGCCGGCTGAAAAGCTGGGGCAATTTTTGCGCACGGTGCTGCCGGACATGCCGGATGGGGAGCTCGAGATCCAGCAATTTTCCGCCGGCCGGTCGAATTTGACCTATTTGCTCCGCTGTGGGGAGTGGGAGGCGGTGCTGCGCCGGCCGCCGTTCGGCCCGGTGCCGCCGAAAGCGCACGATATGAAGCGGGAGAGCACGTGGCTTGCGGAAATTCATCCGCTCTTCCCGCTAGCGCCGAAGCCGTTTTATTTTTGTGAAGATGAGTCTGTGATTGGCAGCCCGTTTTTCGTCATGGAACGGCGCCATGGTGTTGTGATTGACAGTGATTTTCCAGATGACATTCATCCGACGGAAGACGTCTGCCGCGGCATTTCCGAGACGATGGTCGAAACGCTTGTACAAATTCATCAAATTGACTATACGAAAACACGGCTCGTGCAGATGGTGAAGCCGGAAGGATTTATGGAGCGGCAAGTGCACGGCTGGATCCAACGTTACGAACGGGCGAAAACGGATGATATCCCGGAGGCCGAAGCGCTTATGAAATGGCTGGCGTCCCATATTCCGCCGCAGCGCGAAGCGACGGTCATCCATTACGACTTTAAGCTGAATAACGCTTTGTTTGCCAAAGACGACATCACCAAAATGGTTGGGCTGTTTGATTGGGAGATGTCGACGGTCGGGGATCCGCTTGCCGATTTGGCGGTGGCCATGAGTTATTGGATTGAGGAAGACGATCCTCCACTCATTAAAAGTGGGTTTGGCCGCGCGCCGGTCACCGTCCGTCCCGGTTTTTATACGCGCGAACAATTTATCGCCGCCTATGCCGAAAAAAGCGGTCGGGACGTTTCGAATATGCACGTGTATTTGACGTTTGCCTACTTTAAATTGGCCGTGATCTGCCAGCAAATTTATTACCGCTACCGCCGCGGACAGACGAACGATGAGCGGTTTCGCCATTTTGGCCAGTTTGTCGAAGCGCTCATTGAGCATGCATGGCAGCTGGCGACAGGACGGTGAGGCGGCGTGATGACAAAAGTGCATGTCGTGCTGCGCAAAGAAGACATTGATGAAACTGCGCTCGCCGATGCCAAGGTCGCCGTTGTGTTCGATATTTTGCTCGCCACATCATCGATCACTGCGGCGTTGGCGGCGGGCGCCCGCTCCGTCATTCCGGTGTACAACGCTGCCGAAGCGGAGCAAGTCGGACGCCGATTGCCTGGCGGGAGCTATGAGCTTGTCGGGGAAAGCGAAGGAAGGACGATCGCCGGCTTTCATCCGCCCGCGCCGCTGTTTTTGCAGACGGTATGCCCGGAGAAAACGGTCGTTTTGTCGACGACAAACGGCACCGTGGCGCTCCGCAAGGCAATGCCGGCCCGCGCGGTCTATGCGGCGAGCTTGCTGAACAGCCCGGCGGTCAGCGAACATATTGGCCGTTCGCACAAAGAAGAGACCGTTATCGCCATTTGCGCCGGTTCATCCGGGCGTTTTTGCTTGGAGGACTTTTATGGCGCCGGATATTTTGTCCATTGTCTAGTCGAGCAGGGGATCGCCGCGGCGGAGCTGTCCGACAGCGCGATGGCTGCTTGGCTGTTTTACCGGCAATACGCAAGCGAGGAGAAGGCAAAAGAAGTGTTGTCCGCCTCGCGGGTCGGACGTTGGATGGTGGCTTATGGCCTCGAAAAGGAGATCGACTACATCAACCGGCACGGAGCGCTTTCCGTCATTCCGAAACTCGAGCCAGGGCCGTTGGCGGCGGAAGTGCGCGATATCGTGCAAATGAAGATGACGAAAGAGGGGAATGAACAGTGAAAATCGTGCAATTTGCTGAGTACGGCGGTCCGGAAGTGCTGCAAGTAAAAGAGGCTGAGCGCCCGTTGCCATCGGGACGGCAAGTGGTGATTGAAGCTGAGGCGATCGGTGTGAACTACGCCGATACAGCGAGGCGGGAAGGGCGCTACGTTGTGCCGACGCCGCTTCCGTTCGTGCCCGGCACCGAGGTGGCCGGCATCGTCCGCGAAGTCGGTCCGGATGTGGAAGCCATCCGCCCGGGCCAGCGGGTTGTCGCGTTGATTGAATCAGGCGGTTATGCCGAGTTTGTGGCGGTTGACGAACGCGCGGTCGTGCCGCTGCCGGACGGGTTGGACGTCCGCCGGGCGGCGGCTCTGCCCGTGCAAGGGTTAAGCGCCTATCATATTTTGACGACAATGGGGCGGCTGGAGGAAGGGGAAACCGTGCTTGTGCACGCTGCCGCTGGCGGCGTTGGCACGCTCGCTGTGCAGCTGGCGAAACGGTTCGGGGCGAAAACGGTGATCGCCACCGCCAGCACGGAGGAAAAGCGAGCGTTAGCCGCGCGGCTCGGCGCCGACGTCACGATCGATTATACAAAGGACGGCTGGGCGGCGGAAGTGATGGAGGCAACAGATGGACGCGGCGTCGATGTCGCCTTGGAAATGGCGGGCGGCGATGTGTTCCATCAAACGCTCGACTGCCTTGCCCCGTTCGGCCGCTTGGTTGTATACGGGGCGGCGAGCGGGGAGATGACGCGCCTCAATCCGGTCCGTTTGATGGCAAAAAACTGGTCGGTCGTTGGCTTTTTCTTGCCGCAAGTCATGCGAAAACGGGCGCTATATGAACGAAGCTTGCGCGATCTGCTCGCTTGGGTGCGGGATGGAAGCCTTGAGTTGACCATCGGGGGCGTCTATCCGCTCGAGCGCGCGGCCGAGGTGCACCGCCTGCTGCAAGGGCGAAAAACGAGCGGCAAACTGCTGTTGGTGCCGTGAGCAACAAAGGGGCTGACCCGAAAACACACTCTTGTTTTCGGTCAGCCCCTTTTTCAATCTTGTATTTTACGGAAGGACAGACGGCTTTTGAGTTAACCCGGCGCAAAAAAGCGAAAGCCTGTCTTGCTCCGGTCTTAAGGGGCGCCATCAGCGTGCACTTGCCGCCTTTTTGTCGATATACCGCTCAAGACGGTCAAGCCCTTCTTTCAGGACATCGAGCGAATAAGCATACGACAGGCGGACATGGCCTTCGCCGTATTCGGAGAAGGCGCTGCCGGGGACGAGGGCGACACCGGCTTTTTCAACGACATCGAGGGCAAAGTCAAACGATGGCATGCCAAAGGCGGCGATCGATGGAAACAAGTAAAATGCCCCGTCCGGTTTTTCGACCGGCAGCCCCATCGCGGTTAGGCGGTTGTAAGCGTACTCGAGCCGTTCCGCATAGGCGGCGCGCATTGCCTCGGCGTCATGTTTGCCGGCGGTCAGCGCCTCAATGGCCGCCTTTTGACTGATCGACGAGGTGCATGAGACGCTGTATTGGTGCACCTTCACCATCTGTTCAATCACAAACGACGGGGCGAAGACAAATCCGATGCGCCAGCCGGTCATCGAGTGCGATTTGCTTAAGCCATTGATGACGATCGTCTGCTCGGGCAGCCATTCGGCGATCGAACGATGGCGGCCGCGATAGACGAGTTCGCTGTAAATTTCGTCGGATACGATCCAAATTGGCCGCCCTTTCATGAGCGCCGCGATCTCTTCGAGCGTTTCGCCCGGCAGCGTCGTTCCTGTCGGATTGGACGGATACGGCAACACGAGGCAGCGCGTCCTGTCTGTTATATAAGGCGCGATCAGCTCGGCCGACAGACGAAAGCCGTTTTGTTTTGTGTCAATATACACCGGCCTCGCCCCGCACAGGCGGATGAGCGGTTCATAGCCGGGGTAGACCGGCGCGGGAAGGAGCACCTCTGTTCCTTCCTCTAAAATGGTGCGAAACGCAATATCAAGCGCCTGGCTGGCGCCGACGGTGGCGATGACTTCGTCTGGCGTGTAGCGAAGGCCGTACTTGTCAGCGACGAATTGGCAAGCCGCCTCGCGCAGCTCAATTAGGCCAGCGTTTGCCGTGTACGTTGTAAAATCCGCCGCGATGGCTTCTTGAGCGGCTGCTTTCACATGTTCGGGAGTTGGAAAATCCGGCTGGCCGATCGTCAAGGAAACAAGTCCCGGCCGGTCGGCGACAAGGTTGAAAAATTGGCGGATGCCTGATAACTGAATGGCTTGAACACGTGGTTGAATGAGGTGTTTCACGGTTGTCCACCTTTCTTTTTTGTTTCTATTGTACCATTGGCGAGGAAAACGAAAAAACAAAAATGAGCCCCTTTCCGTCCGGATTGTTCCCACAAACGGAAATGGGGCTCACTTGGTCATCGACGATTCACTTTCCAACTTCGTTCGCTCCTTTTACGCGCCGTATTTTTTCAACAGGTCGTTATATTGGGCGGAAAGCTTGAAAAACAACGGCTTGTTGCCGGCCGCGAGCGCTTCATCAATTTGTTCCATCAGTTTTTTTCTTTGAAACTGGAAGATCGCTTCTTTCAGCACTTGTTCGGCCATCGGCCCGTAGCTGCTTTTTTCTTCCGGCTGGTTGAACAAAACGGCGCCTTCATTCGGGTATTGTTTTTCGTACATGATTCAGTCCCTCCCATATGGGAACGAAACAGTTCCCTTTCTTATATTATCGTCGTTTTTGATGCTAATGTAAAGAAAATTTAGATAAATATTTTTTGTCAATTTTTTCTCTACATGATTTTTATACCCGTTTTTTGTTGGGACTTAACAGTTTTTCGGTTATGATAAGAGGAGAACAAGGCAAAGGTGATGGCGATGATTCGCACGTGTGTCGTGACAAAAGAATTTGAGATTTTGTATGATGTTGACGTAACGCTTGTCAACAGCCCGGACGTCTCATGGTATTGGGTTGACTTTCATGAGCCGACGGATGAGGAATCGGCGCTGCTCGCCTCCTTTTTCCGTTTTCACCCACTGGCGATTGAAGACTGTCTCGAATATGTGCAGCGGCCGAAGCTCGATTTTTATGACCGCTACTTGTTTGTTGTGCTTCATGCCATTGCCGGGATGACGCTGGAGGCTGAGGAAGTCGATTTGTTTGTCGGGCAAAATTTCATCGTTTCGTTTCATAAGTCGGCCATTCACGCGGTCGATGAGGTGTGGGAGCGATTGAAGCATGAAGAAGATGTTCAGCAGGGGCCGTTTCACGTCATGTACCGGCTGATCGACAAGCTTGTGGATGATTATTTTCCACCGCTTTACCATATTGAAGACGTGCTGAACGATTTAGAGGAGAATACGAACAATGAACCGATTCACGACATTATTGAAAAAGTGTTTGACATCCGCGGTGATTTATCGAAGCTGCGCCGAACGATCGTGCCGATGCGCGACTTGTTGTACCGCATCATCCATTCCGACCGGCTGCAGCGCATGAAAGAACGGCAGCTGTACTTTCATGACATTTATGATCATTTGCTGAAGCTGTCGGAAATGATTGAGACAAACCGAGAAATTACCGCGGATATCCGCGACAGCTATTTATCGCTCAACTCGAATCGAATGAACAATATTATGATGACATTTACAGCCATTACGACCATTTTCATGCCGCTCTCCTTTATTGCCGGCATTTATGGGATGAACTTTGATTATATGCCTGAATTGCACTGGAAGTACGGATACTTTGTTGTATTGGCTGCCATGGCGGTGATCGGCATGACGATGTTCGTCTGGTTTAAGCGCAACGGCTGGTTTCAGTTGTTGAAAGGCGATTGGACGGAAGAGGAACGGAAGCGCCGCCGGTAGCCGTATAAAACAAGCGCTCCCCCTCATATACATAACTATGGCAGCGTGACCGCAAAGGAGGGGGAAGGATGGTAAGAGGCATTTGGGGAGTCGATTCCGCGCAGGTGGTCACGGATCAGCTGTTTCAGTGCGTGCGAACCGAGCTCGGCTACCCGAAGTTTTGGGGCCGCTATTTGGTCGAGGTGCCGAACGTATCGGAAGGATTGACGCGGGAGGAGATCGCCCGCATTCGCAACTATGGGGTGAAAGTGCTGCCGATTTATAACGCCTTCCGCGAAGCGGTCGGCTATGCGAACGGTCAGGTGGCGGCGCGCAACGCGGTGTTCCATGCGCGGCGGCTCGGCATTCCGAAAAATAAACTGCTGTTTGCCAACATCGAAGACTTTTTCGCTGTGGATGCCGCTTGGATCGCTGCTTGGGTGGAAACGCTCTATCCGACCGGATACCGGCCGGGGCTGTACGCGGACCCGACGAAAGGGGATTTCGCCGTTGCCTATTGCGAGGCGGTCAGCCGGAACAACCAAGTGGCGGTGCAGGCGGTCATTTGGAGCGCCGCACCAAGGCCGGGAACGACGAAAGAGCAGAAAGCGCCGCGCTATCAGCCGGCTGCCCCGCCTTGCAGCGCGAATGTCTGGGTGTGGCAGTACGGGCGTGATGCAGAAGTCTGCCCGGTTGACACGAATTTAGCTGACCGACGCCTATTGGACTTTTTGTATTGAACAAAGCCGTTGCAAAAAGGCAGCGGCTTTTTTATGCGGCTGGGAAATTGTTGGCTGTTGCGCGTCTTTTCTTTTAATTTTTTTGCGGCTCTTCACCACAAGTTGTACTTGAGATTTTAAGAGTCAAACGAACAGACGAAATCATATCGTGCATTTTATCCCCTTATTCAAATAGGAAAATGGAGGGAACAAATAACAAGATCAAGCTGATGAAACGTCGGGGATACGGATACAGAAATATCCAGCGTTTTGCATGGCGGGTCCGGCTAGAAACAGCTAACATACTTTCATGACAGGTGCAAGTACAACTTTTGGTGATGAACCTTTTTTGCTTGGATCGATTATATTAGTAATAGAAAAAAAGGAGGATGTCAGTCGGTTGGGGAAAACGGAACGATGATCGAAAGGAGAGGGAATATGGATCGACCTGTCGCCTCACTGTTGGACCGCATCCATGAACAATACGAACGATGGAGGACAGAACCGCCGCTTGACGGTGTGGAATTGGCCCGATTTTTCAATGCTGTCGGCCGGACGGCGGCGGTGATTGGCCTTAGCGACATCGCTGCTGAAGCAGAGCGGCTCATTCACCGGTTGAACGGCCAAACGGAACGGCAATGGACAGCGGAGGAGGCGCTGATGGAGATGGTTCCTCTCCTTCGCTGCTTCTATGAAGCCGGGGAAGTGGCTTCTGCCACCATTCCCTCTTCGCACCGCCAAGGGCCGAAAGCAGCTATTCTCCTCTGTGGAAATGATCCCCTGTTTTTTGCTTACGTCCGCGGCGCCCTGCAAACCGTGCCATGGCGTTTCACGACGATTCCCTCCCTTGAGCAGGCGGCCGCGTCGATGTTTCGTCTCAGCCCGGATTGCATCATCGTCAGCGTGAAGGAGGGAGAGTGGGAGAATCCGGACTTGACGGTTTTGCTTGAGCGCGCCGGACAGCGCCCCTATCTTCCTGTTGTCATTGTGAGGAGAGACGAGGGCAAAGAGGGGCGGTTGAAAGGTTATGAGCTTGGCGCGGATGATGTCATCACCACCCCAGCGGCAGATGAGCTGTTCGTTCGCGTTCGCCGGCTCATTGAAAAAAAACGAAAAATCGATGACCTTGTGCTCATTGACGAATTGACAGGTGTGTATAACCGGAAGTATTTGCCGCGGGTATACACCCGCCTTCGGAGCGACCTCGAGCGTTACGGAGCGCCAAGCTGTTTGGCGTTGCTTGATTTGGACCATTTCAAACAAGTCAATGACCGTTTCGGCCACCTTGCAGGCGATGCGGTATTGCAAAAGCTGGCTGCCTTTTTGCGCCAACATACACGTGGAGTGGATACCGTCGTTCGCTTTGGGGGCGAAGAGTTTGTCGTTTGGCTGGCCAAAACGTCCAAAAGCGAGGCTCGTGCAGTGCTTGAGCGGCTGCAACGCCAGTTCGCCGCCGAAAAAATCGCGGCGGATGGCGCACTTCTATCATGTACGTTTTCCGCCGGCCTGGTTGAGTGTGATGAACCGGATCGGCCGCTTGACTATTGGCTGCGTCTGGCCGACAAGGCGCTGTATGCGGCGAAACGAGGCGGTGGCAATCGGATCGAAGAGGCGGCGCGTGAGAAAAGCGGTTCTTCGGATGAGGCCCCAAGCCAAGCATCAACGGATCGGCGGCGATGGGCGATTGCCATCGTAGACGACGATGAACTCGTGCGGATGATGATTGCTCATCTTGTCCGCAAGCTCGTCAATGAGCAGGGGAGGAAAGCGGACATTTACGAGTTTGGCGACGGCCTTTCGTTTCTCGAATCTCCGTTTTATCAAAGCGGGCGGCAATCTGTCGTCATTTTGGATCGGGTGATGCCAAAAATGGGCGGCCTTGAGGTGTTGAACCGCCTCCGTCAAGAGCGAAAGCCATACAAGGTGATGATGCTGACGTCGCGCCAAGATGAGCGGGATATTGCCCATGCGCTGAACCGAGGAGCGGACGAATATGTGACAAAGCCGTTTAAATGGCTTGAGCTTGAGGCGCGGCTGCGCCGGTTGTTGAAGGAGCTGGAGGAGTGATGGCGCTTTTTTCTGCCTTAGCCGCAACGATTGTTTTCCTTGCACTGTTAGTAAACCTATTTCTCTATTTGGTGGTGCGAAAATGGAGGGAAAATAGACGCCAGGCAGAGATCAGGGCTTTGAAAAAGCGGTTCCATCTTCCGCTGTTTCGTCATGTGCTCGGCGAAGAGGAAGAGCTGCCGTTGCCGTCTTCGCCGCTTGAGCGTGAGGCGATGATGGAGCTCCTTGACCATTTCGCTTCGCTCTTGAAAGGCGAACAGGTGCAGGAGAGAATCCGAACATTGGCGGAAAAGCATTTTCAAGGATGGCTGCGCCGCTGGTTGTCAAGTCGGGATTGGAGCGAGCGGATGAACGCACTGTTTTTGATAGAGGATTTGCAGATGAAGGCGATGTTGCCGGAGATGGAGCGATTGTACCGCTCCGACCGGGTGACGAGAGGAGAAGAAGCAAAACTGTTGACAATTTTTGCCCGATTTGACTATAGCCCAGTGGTGACCTACGTGCTTGAGCCGAAATACGAATTGACCGAGTTTGCGTACCGAGTTATTTTTGGCCATATGAGCGAGCGGCTGCTTCGACAGGTGGAACAGCGATTTGATGAACTGACGCGGGCGGGGAAGTGCGCGTTCGTGGATATGATCGGCATCCGCCGGCGCGAGGAGCGGTCGTTTTTGCTGGAGCTGTTGGCATCCGATGAGTCGGAACTTCGCGTTCGCGCGCTCAAGGCGATGGCGGAAATCGGCATGCCGCTTGAAGCGGAGAGGCTCAAGCAGCAGTTGTGCTCCTCCCATTGGCAAGAGCGGCTGATGGCTGCCCGCCTGGCGGGAAAATGCCGCGAAGAGCGGCTTCTTCCGTTGCTGTATGAGCGGCTTAGCGACCGTTCATTCGTTGTTCGTTCCGAAGCCGCCGCGGCCATCGCGCGTCTGCCGGGAGGCCGAACGGCGTTGCGCGCCGCGGCGCGCACAGCATCGGATCGTTATGCTCGTGATATGGCGAGGCAGTGGCTTGGAGGAGGAGAATGATAGTGGAAGCGTGGCGTTCGTTTCTTTGGGTCGCAGGACATATTGTACTGATTTACATGGTCATCGTTCTTCTTTTTTATGCCTTTTTGCTTGTTGTCTCGTTCATCCATTTGCGCCGCATTCATCGTCTTGATGACTGGGAGCCGTATGAAGAGCTGCTCGATGCGAGCTATGCCAAACCGGTGTCCATTCTTGTTCCCGCTTATAATGAGGAAGCGGGCATCGTCGGCTCGGTGCGGTCGCTGCTGGCTATTGAATATCCTGAGTACGAGGTCATTGTCATTAACGATGGATCGACTGACAAAACGCTTGAACGGCTGATTGAGCATTTTCATTTGCAGCTGGTCTATCGCGTCATTCGCCGCCAGCTGGACGCAAAGGAAATTAAGGCGGTTTATCAGTCGCTTAATTATCCCCATTTGTTTGTGCTGGATAAAGAAAACGGTGGGAAAGCGGATGCGTTGAACGCGGGAATCAACGCTTCTCGCTATCCATACATTTGCACGATTGACGGCGATTCGGTTTTGGAGCGGCGCGCGTTTTTGAAAGTGATGAAACCAATGCTTGAGTCCGACGGGGAGATCATCGCTTCTGGAGGAAGCGTCCACATCGCCAATGGCTGCCGGATTGAACGCGGTGAGATCGTCCAGGTTGGGTTGTCGCGGCGGCCGCTCGTCATTATGCAAACGATTGAATATTTGCGTGCGTTTTTGCTCGGCCGTCTCGGCTTAAGCCGCCACAACTTGCTGCTGATTGTGTCTGGGGCGTTCGGCGTCTTTTCCAAGCCTTGGGTGATTGAAGCAGGGGGATATGCTGATACAGTTGGCGAAGATATGGAGCTCGTCGTGCGTCTGCATCGACTGGCGCGGGAAAAAAACGAGGCGAAAAAAATCATCTACATCCCCGACCCGGTTTGCTGGACGGAAGCACCGGAAACGTATGGCGATTTGCGGAGGCAGCGGCGACGCTGGCATCGCGGGCTTTTGGAAAGCTTATGGATGCATCGATCGATGCTGTTCAATCCAAAATATGGCTCAATCGGCCTTCTTTCGCTGCCGTATTTTTGGTTCATTGAGCTTCTTGGTCCGATCGTTGAATTGATGGGCTATATTGTCGTTGTTTTCTCCTTATTTCTCGGAAACTTGTACGTCGAATTCGCTCTTTTGTTGCTGACGGTTTCGGTTTTGTACGGTTCGCTGTTATCAGCAGTAGCCGTCTTGCTTGAAGAGTGGACTGAGCGGGAGTTCCCGAGCATCTCTGATTTGGTGAAGCTGTTTTTCTTCGCGTTGACCGAGACGTTTTGGTACCGTCCGCTTACCGCTTGGTGGCGGTGCGAAGGGGTGATCGATGCCATTCGTCGAAAAAAACAATGGGGAAGCATAAAGAGGAAAGGGGTCTCAGCGTAGCCGACAGAACAGCGGCTGGCTTATTTGTTTTAGAAGGCCGGTGATTGAACAGGAAAGGCGGCCCAATCATGTTTCTCCTCAAATGGAGAAGCCTTACGGATATTGTTCTCCTCTTTATCCTATTTCGCGCAGGAGACTCCCACTTCAACGACCAAAGGGAGTAAGTGGGAGAGGAATGCGCGTTCCCCTTTTCTTTTGTGTATGATATAATAAAGGCGTGGAGAAAACCGTTTAATAAAGGCACTCCAATCACGGCTACTCGATGTATGGAGTTGGTTACAGGAAACGTTGTAACCGTAAAACATCGAGCGTAGATCCGTCTGTTGTGTGTGGAAGCCAAGTACTGCCAACAGACACACCGAGAGAATCGGTAACGATGCAGGCATGACCTGCGTCGTTGGGTAGTTGTCAACCTGCCCTGATGCAACCCCAAGTCAAGGAAGGAGGACGAAGTCCGCTTGTACTTCTGGGGAGTTGCAAGCCCCCACTTCAAGCGTTAGCTAAGTGGGGGTAGTTGACTCGAGAATCATCAATTTAGGGAAAATGGTTGCTTTTCACCGCCTCTTAGTGCAGCGAAAACGAGAGGGGACTTTCATTGCAAGACAGGGTGGGCGAAAAAGCAGGTTGAAGCAAAAGAGACATCGATGCCCCTGTTGCCGACCCGGCGCTAAGATGTGCCCACTGTTGAAAAAAACCGGCGTCCGCTTAATAGCGGTCGCCGAGCCGTTTAAATACGGGTCTTGTCAGCCGTTTCGGCTTTTGTTCCGGCTTTTCCTTCAGTCCGGTGTAGGCGATGAGAATGGCTTTTGCCTCTGACAGCGGCATCCGAGCTGGAGGGTTGCGGTATGAATCGTTGAGAGAGCCAAGGTGCGGAAGGGCGGCGAAATCCTGCTTTGTCGGAGGAATGTGGAAGTAGTAGTCGCCGACGGCGACAAGCACGTCGGATTGCTGTTGGCTGTATCTCGGATTGCGGGAAAAATGGAGGCCCACTTTTTTCGCCTTGCCCTCCTCAAGCAGCTTCTCGATCGCTTTTTTCTTCAGAAGATAAAGAAACGAAGGGTTCAATGCTGTTTTGGCATGGCGGTTGACGGTAAAAATCGCTTTGGCAATATTGTCGACCGTCAATTGCACCGGTTTCATCGGCATGTCTCCTTTTTTCTTTCTATTATAACATAGGAAGCGGTGTTGTTGCCCGGTTTGTCCTACTTCTATCCGGGGGTAAGCGAAAAAACGGTCAACTCCGGCGGAGCGAAGAAGCGAAGCGGCACCCTTGTTGTGCCAAGGCCGCGGTTGACGTACAACAAGAGTCCACCGACGTGGTAAAACCCTTCATAATACCGCTCAGACAACGGCGGCGTGATGAGCGGTCCGATAAACGGCAATTGAATTTGCCCACCATGGCTATGGCCGGACAGCTGCACGTGAATCGGGAGGCGGGATGTTTCCAAGGCGCCGTCCGGTTCATGGACGAGGGCGATCGTGTACGTTGCCGGCGGAATGCCATTTGTCATTTTCGACCAATCCGGACGGCCGAGCATCATATCGTCGCTGCCAGCGATGGCGATCGCGTGTTGGCCGCGGCGGATAAGCGCATGCTCGTTGACGAGGACGCGAAACCCAGCCCGCTCCATCAACCGGCGGTAAATGTCTGTTCCGTAACCGCCATGATCATGGTTGCCGTAGACGCTGAATTTTCCAAGCGGGGCCCGAAGGCGGGCGAGCGCTTCGGCGACCGCTTCTGTGTGCGGGTATCGGTTCGCCTCATGGAGCAGATCGCCGGTGAAGACGATCAAATCCGGCTCTAGCTTGTTAATTTGATCGATCACCTGGTCAAAGCGCTTTAATCCATAGTAATGACCGAGATGAAGGTCGCTGAATTGCAGCATCGTTGCGCCGGCAAACGACTTCGGGATGAGCGGGTGCGACAATGTATGGCGCGTTACAGACACGCAGGCCGGCTCGATCCAGCGGGCATAGCTGTACGCGGCCGTTGTGGCCAATGCGGCGGCTAGGCCGGTGCGCGCCAGCTTTTTTAAAAACGTGCGTCGGCTCATTTTTGCTGTCTCCATATGGTGCATCGTTCCGTCTGTCCTTTCATAAGCAGAATTATTATAACAAAAAACGGAAGATGAGGACAAGTAGAGAAAAAATAATGTTCGAATATTCGACCTTTTTATGATATGATGAAAAATGAATGAGTCATCAGTCATGTTAGGGGGAGAGAAAATGAATGGAAAAGTTGTGATCGTGACAGGCGGATCAAGCGGCATGGGCAAATATATGGCCAAGCGTTTTGTTTCCGAAGGGGCGAACGTTGTCATTACCGGAAGGAGAGCCGATGCGCTGGAAGAGGCAAAGCGAGAAATTGCTGCGCCTGATGGGGGGCGCGTGCTCACCGTGCCGATGGATGTGCGCAATCCGGAGCAAGTCGCCGAGATGGTGGGACGGGCCGATGCGGAGTTTGGCCGCATCGATGCTTTGGTGAACAATGCGGCCGGCAACTTTATTTGCCCGGCGGAAAAGTTGTCGATCAACGGCTGGAACAGCGTCATCAACATTGTGTTAAACGGCACGTTCTACTGCAGCCGGGAAGTCGGCAACTATTGGATTCAGCGTGGCCTGAAAGGAAATATCCTCAACATTATTGCGACGTACGCCTGGCACGCTGGCGCCGGGGTCATTCATTCAGCGAGCGCCAAGGCTGGAGTGCTGGCAATGACGCGCACGCTTGCTGTGGAATGGGGGAAAAAGTACGGCTTCCGCGTCAATGCGATCGCTCCCGGGCCGATTGAGCGGACCGGCGGGGCGGAGCGGCTTTGGGAATCAGAGGAAGCAGAGCGGATGACGTTGGAAAGCGTGCCGCTCGGGCGGCTCGGGACGCCGGAAGAAATCGCGGCGGTCGCTTCGTTTTTGCTTTCAGATGAAGCCGCTTACATTAACGGCGCTTGCATCACAGTTGACGGCGGCCAATGGCTGAACCGGCGGCCTTTTTAAAACATCGTTATGTTTTGGCGCGACATCAAGCAGACAGCGGTTTCCCAGCATTGGGCGGCCGCTTTTTTCATGCCGGGAAAAAGTTGGACAGTATGTTATAATAAAGGCAAAGACGGTCGACAAAAATGAGGTGAGCACGATGGATGCGTTAGACGTTATGGCCAATTTGTCGCAAGTCGTTCCGTACTACCAGCCGATTTTCAGCGCGGACGAGCACGGGGTCGTCGGATACGAAGTGCTCGGGCGCTTTCAAACGGAGGCGGGTCCGGTCAGCCTCGGACCGTTTTTCCACGATGACACGATTCCGGAAGAGTTTCGCATCGAAGTCGACGATGTGGTCACGAAAAAAGCGCTCGATTATTTTTTGGCGCTTGCGGATCAGACGCCGCTCATTTTTTTTAACCGCGACGCCAATTTGTTGATGCTCGATCGCGGCGAGTCGTTTTTGCAGCTGCTTCTTGCCTATGAGGCGAAAGGACTGGCGCTTGGCCGCATCGTATTAGAAATTAACGAGCAACATTTTAAAGGGGATGTCGATCAGCTCAACCATTTATTGACATACATCCGTACGTACGGTGTGAAAGTGGCGGTCGACAACATCGCTGAACATAGCATCAACTTGGAGCGGATCGGGGTGTTGTCGCCTGACATTTTAAAAATCGATTTGCGTGAATTGCGGAAAACGTCCGTTCATCAAGCATACCAGGAAATCGTTCACTCGATTTCGCTGTTGGCCCGCAAAATCGGAGCGACGCTCCTGTATGAGGACATCGAAACGTCATTTCAGCTTCAGTATGCTTGGCGGCATGGCGGCCGCTATTATCAAGGGTATTATTTGGCCAAGCCGGCGCCAGAGGTTGTGCCGCGCGATTTGTTGAAAGACTTGCTCCGCCAAGAGTGCCATCGCTTCATCCAGCAGGAAAAGAAAAAGCTTGAAACGCTGTATCAAATTGCTGAGCAGTTTCAGCAGCGGATCAGCGCGCTGCTTGGCAAATACAAAAAAGCCGCCGATTTTAACGAGCTCATTTCCCTGTTGGCCGGCGAGCTCGACGATGTTTGCTTCCGCATTTATGTTTGTGATGAGGACGGCTTCCAGCAGTCGGGCAATATGTTCAAGCGCGGCGGCCGGTGGGAGCTTCAGCCGCAATATTATATGAAAAACTGGAGCTGGCGCCCGTATTTTTTGGAAAACATTATTCGCATGCGCTCGCGCCGAAGAGGGATTTTGTCCGATTTATACACGGATATTGAAACAGGGGAAACGATCCGGACGTATTCGTATCCGATCGATGAGCGCCATTACTTGTTTATTGACTTGTCGTACAGCTATTTGTTTGAGCATGACGCCCATTATTGACTGCATAAAATCGCCTCATTGCGGCAAAGTAAACATGAGGTGAAACTTATGGCACAGTTAACTTTTGTGTTATCCGCCCTCTCTGTATTGATCGCGGTCATTGGGTTCGTCTATACGGTTCGCCTCGGACGCCAACAGCGTTGGCAAGGGGAGCTTGACGGGCCGATTCCGAAAACGGTCGAGGAGCATGCCTACTTGCGCAACCCGGTGTTCCTCGCTTACGTACTCGCTGTCTTGCTCGCCATTTTTGCCATTGGTTATTTGGCGTTGCGCTATTATTGAAAAAAAGGCCATTCCATTCATATGGGTGGCCTTTTTGCCTGTCCGCAAATGACGCTTTTTTCCACGACTTTTTTCCTTTGCCGGCGAATATATATGGAAGCGGAAGAGGCAAAGGGGGAATGAAGATGGGGAAGCGGCTGCCGCTTCAGCTGTCGGGCGAGGAAGCGTCACTGTTGCTCGAGGTGATGTTCAGCCAGCAGTACGCGCTGGAACTCGTCCGTTCTGAGCTGGCGGATATTGAAAACGGAGATAAAGAGGCCGATGAACAGAGATACCGGCAGCTGCTGCGTTTGTATGACCGGCTGCTGACCGAGGAAGGATAAAAACAAAGCTGATGCTATCGCTTGTAAGGAAGCGATAGTCTTTTTTATGGTATCATACAGGTGGAGAGGAGAAGATGCATACAGAGAAAGGCGGAACGGATGTATGAGCTTATTTGCAAATGAGGAATGGGCGAACATGACTGTCAAGTCATTTTTGATTCCAGCTGACAAAGTAGCGCACGTTCAAGTGGGCAATTATTTGGATCATGCGCTCCTCGTCCTCACGAAAACCGGCTACTCGGCGATTCCGGTGCTTGATACGTCGTACAAGCTGCATGGGCTGATTGGCATGACGATGATTATGGATGCGATTTTAGGGTTGGAGCGCATCGAGTTTGAACGGCTCGAGACGATGAAGGTCGAAGAAGTGATGAACCGAAACATTCCGCGCCTGCGGCTTGACGACCGGCTTTGGAAAGCGGTGGGGCTCATCGTTAACCATCCGTTTGTGTGCGTTGAGAACGAGGATGGCTATTTTGAAGGGATTTTTACCCGCCGCGAAATATTGAAGCAATTGAATAAACAGCTGCGGCGGCCAAATCAGGGCCGAAAACTTTTATGAATTGATGCTTGTCACCAACATCTTTGTTTTGCTAAAGTAAAAAAGAATACAGCATGAAGGAGGAAATCGCCGATGAAGATGATGGACGCCAATGAGATCATTTCGTTTATTCAAAACAGCAAAAAATCGACACCGGTTAAAGTATACATAAAAGGGGAACTCGAAGGCATCGATTTCGGCCCGAGCGCGAAACCGTTCATCACCGGCAACACCGGGGTCGTGTTTGGCGAATGGCAAGACATTCAAGCCGCAATCGCGGCGAATCAAGACAAAATCGAGGACTACGTCGTCGAGAACGACCGTCGCAACTCGGCCATTCCGCTGTTGGACTTAAAAGGAATCAAGGCGCGCATCGAGCCGGGCGCCATTATCCGCGACCATGTGGAAATCGGCGACAACGCCGTGATCATGATGGGAGCGGTCATCAACATCGGTGCGGTTGTCGGTGAAGGAACGATGATCGACATGAATGCGGTGCTCGGCGGCCGGGCGACGGTCGGAAAAAACTGCCATATTGGCGCCGGAGCGGTGTTGGCCGGAGTCATTGAGCCGCCATCGGCGAAGCCGGTGATCGTTGAAGACGATGTCCTTGTCGGCGCGAATGCTGTCATTTTGGAAGGCGTCACCGTCGGCAAAGGGGCGGTCGTCGCCGCCGGGGCGGTCGTCGTCGAGGATGTGCCGCCGTATACCGTTGTCGCCGGCGTGCCGGCGCGCGTCATTAAGCAAATCGACGAACAAACGAGAGCGAAAACGGAAATTAAACAAGAGCTTCGCCAGTTATAATGACGGGAAAAAAGCTGTCCGCTCACGGGGCAGCTTTTTTCCAATGGAGGAGAGAGGATGGAAGCGATCAGCCCATTTGTCGCCATTCGCCGCGACTTGCATAAAATTCCCGAGCTCGGGTTTCAAGAGTTTAAAACACAGCAATATTTGCTTCACTATATTCGGTCGCTGCCGCAAGAGCGGCTTCAAGTCCGGACATGGAAAACCGGGATTTTTGTCAAAGTCAACGGAACATCGCCGCAAAAAACGATTGGCTACCGCGCCGATATAGACGGGCTGCCGATCCGCGAGGAGACCGGTTTGCCGTACCGCTCTGAACATGAAGGGTGCATGCATGCGTGCGGCCACGATGTGCATATGAGCATCGCTCTTGGCGTGCTCACCCATTTCGCACATCATCCGATTCAAGATGACTTGCTGTTTATTTTCCAGCCGGCCGAGGAAGGGCCGGGCGGGGCGAAGCCGATGATGGAAAGCGACATCATGCAGGAATGGAGGCCGGATATGATCGTCGCCTTGCATATCGCCCCGGAATATCCGGTCGGCACTATCGCGACGAAAGAAGGACTGTTGTTTGCCAATACATCGGAGCTGTTTATCGATTTAAAAGGAAAAGGCGGACATGCAGCCTTTCCCCATTTGGCGAACGATATGGTCGTCGCTGCCTGCACGCTCGTCGTTCAGCTGCAGTCGATCGTCGCCCGCAACGTTGATCCGCTCGACAGCGCCGTCATTACGATCGGGAAAATTGCCGGGGGGACAGTGCAAAACGTCATCGCCGAACATGCCCGGCTCGAGGGAACGATCCGGACGCTGTCGCCTGCGGCTATGGAGGCGGTCAAGCGGCGGATTGAGGCGATCGTGCGCGGAATCGAAGTGGCCTACGAATGCGAGGCGGCGATCGATTACGGCGCCATGTACTACCAAGTGTACAACGATCCGGCGCTGACAGCGGAATTTATGCGGTTTGCCGAAGCGCATCCCGGTATGAACGTCATTCGCTGCAAAGAGGCGATGACCGGCGAAGATTTTGGCTATATGCTGGCGGAAATCCCGGGATTGATGTTTTGGCTCGGCGTGGATTCGCCCCATGGGTTGCACCATGCAAAGCTCACCCCAAATGAAGAGGCCATTGACCGGGCGATCGCCTTTTTAATTGATTATTTTTCATGGAAAGGGAACGCCGAATGAAGTATAGTTCCACCTCCATCAAGACACATTATGTATATGAGGAGGTGGAGTGTGATGGCGAAAATCGGTGTTGAGCAATCGCTGACCGACGTGCAGGAGGCATTGAGAGAAAGAGGGTATGAGGTTGTTCCGCTTGGCGGGGAACAAGATGCCCGGGGCTGCGATTGCTGCGTCATTACCGGCTTGGATGCAAACGTTGCCGGCATTCACAACATCGTCACGTCCGGTCCGGTCATTGAAGCGAGCGGGCTTACCGCGGAAGAAATTTGCCAAAAAGTTGAAGAAAAACTTCGCTAACGACGAAATTCATCGGGCTGTGTGCGCAGGCAGCCCGTTTTTTTGCGGAAAGGCGCGGTCCGGCCGATTAGAAAAAGGCAGCATGAGGAAAAAGAAGCGGAAGAACGTTTTCGTTCTCCTTCTTTTTTGATAGAATAAGGAAAAAAGCAATGATGGGCAAGCGATGGAGGAATCACTGATGAAAAAGAAACAGTTTGCCGTCATCGGCCTCGGGCGGTTTGGCGGCAGCATTTGCCGCACGTTGAGTGAACAAGGGATGGAAGTGTTGGCCATCGATATTGACGAAGACCGGGTGAACGAATTTGCGGCGGTCGCCTCACACGCCGTCGTCGGTGATACGACGGACGAAAATGTGTTGAAAAGCTTAGGCATCCGCAACTTTGACCACGTCATTGTCGCCATTGGCGACAACATTCAGGCCAGCATTTTAACGACGCTCATTTTAAAAGAGCTTGGCGTCAATCATATTACGGTCAAGGCAACGAACGATTACCACGAAAAAGTGCTGAAAAAAATCGGCGCCGACCAAATCGTGCATCCGGAGCGCGATATGGGCGAGCGGATCGCCCACAATTTGATTTCCAACAACGTGTTGGACTATTTGGAGCTGTCGGACAAATACAGCATCGTTGAAATCGTGGCGAGCGAGCGGCTTGACGGCCATTCGCTTTTGGAGCTAGACATCCGCGCCCGCTACGGCATCAACATTGTCGCCATCAAGCGTGGAACAAGCGTCATCGTCTCCCCGCTCGCTTCGGAAATCATCCGCAAAGGCGACGTGTTGGTCGTGATTGGCGCCGACAGCGACATTGACCGGTTTGAGGAAAAAGTGGTCGGTTGACGGCTGGCAGGCGGCCTGTGCATGATGATGACGGAAAAAGGGCATCCTTTTGCAAGGACGCCCTTTTTTCTTTAGATTTCCATGATGATCGGCAAAATCATTGGCCGCCGTCTCGTCCGCTCGTACAAGAACGGAGCGAGCGTTTCGGTGATTTCATTTTTAATTTCCGACCATTGATTCGTTTTCCGTTCCAGCACTTTTTCGAGATGCTTGGAGATCAACACTTGCGCTTCGCTGATTAAGTCACCTGACTCACGCATATAGACGAAGCCGCGAGAAATAATGTCCGGGCCGGCGGCGATTTTGAATTCTTTCATGTTGATGCTGACGACAACGATGACGAGTCCTTCCTCTGACAAAATGCGGCGGTCGCGCAAGACGATGTTGCCGATGTCGCCGACGCCGCTGCCGTCAATATAAACGGAGCCGGACGGAATTTTGCCGACGATGCGCGCCTCGTGTTCACTGATGCCGAGCACCTCGCCATTGTCCATAATAAAGCAGTTTTCCTCCGGCACGCCGCAGTCAATGGCGAGCTTGGCGTGCATTTTTTGCATCCGGTATTCGCCGTGGATCGGCATGAAATATTTTGGCTTCATGAGCCGGATCATCAGTTTTTGCTCTTCTTGCCCGCCGTGGCCGGACGTATGGATGTCGTTAAGCGGGCCGTGGATCACTTCCGCACCGGCTCTGTACAGCATGTTGATCGTCCGGTTGACGCTCACGGTGTTGCCCGGAATTGGCGATGAGGAGAAAACAACCGTGTCGCCTGGGATGATTTGAATTTGCCGGTGCGTGCCGTTGGCGATGCGCGACAACGCCGCCATCGGCTCGCCTTGGCTGCCGGTGCACAAAATCGTCACCCGATTGGCCGGCAGGCGGTTGATTTCGTTAGCGTCAACAAACGTGCCTTTTGGGCATTTGATGTAACCGAGTTCTTGGCCGATTTCAATCGCCGCTTCCATGCTGCGGCCGAAGACAGCGATTTTCCGGTTGTTGGCGACCGCCGCTTCGGTCACTTGTTGAAGCCGATGGATGTTGGACGCAAACGTTGCAAAAATAATCCGGCCGTTCACTTTGCGGAAAATGTCGTGGATGCTCTCGCCGACGCGCCGCTCGGACATCGTGAAATGCGGAATTTCACTGTTCGTGCTGTCCGAGAGCAAGCAAAGCACGCCTTCCTTCCCGATTTCTGCCATTTTTGTCAAATTTGCCGGTTCGCCGACCGGTGTAAAGTCGAATTTAAAGTCTCCTGTGTGGACGATTTGGCCAACCGGCGTTTTAACGACGATGCCGTAGCTGTCCGGAATGCTGTGCGTCGTCCGGAAAAAAGTGACCGCTGTTTTTTGGAAGCGAATGACATCCTCTTCGCGAATTTCAATGAGTTTTGCCTGACGCAGCAACCCGTGCTCTTCGAGTTTATTGCGGATGAGCCCGAGCGCCAGCTTGCCGCCGTAAATCGGGATGTTCACCTGCCGGAGCAAATACGGAATGCCGCCGATATGGTCTTCATGCCCATGGGTAATGAACAGCCCTTTCACTTTTTCCGCGTGCTTGACTAAATACGAATAGTCCGGGATGACGTAGTCGATGCCGAGCAATTCGTCTTCTGGAAACTTGATGCCCGCGTCAATCACAATAATTTCGTCTTGAAATTGTACGCCATATGTATTTTTCCCGATTTCACCCAGTCCGCCGAGGGCAAACACACCGACTTGCTGATCCGTTAATAGTTTCATGATGAGATCTCCAATACTTGAAAATTAGCGCTTTTCTTTTCGTACTCCAAATGCGCCCCCTCTAACGGCTGAATATACTCGATATTGATCGGACGGTTTTGCAGCTTTTGGCGTACTTCCCGCTCTGATTCTGCTTCAATGTAGAGTGTTTTCGTTTTTTCTCTCACGGGCACCTCTTCCGCGTTGTCTTGGTAAAACACTTTGAAAATCATGACCGAATCTCTCCTTATCGTACAATGATTGCTTTTCCATTATATAAAAATGCAACCCCGTTTTCATGTTTTTTGTCGTTCAAAAGCAAAAAACAGGCGGGAGGTGTGCCGACGGTACGTATCATCTTTGACGGATTTTGGCCGTTTCATTCGCCAAAGTGGGAAAGAAGCCCTTCCGTCCGAAGGGCTGTTGTTGGAACAGTTAGGCGATCAATTTTTTCCGGAGCAAATCTTTCCACTGTTGAAGCAGCTTTTTTTTCAGCTTTTTCAACATTTTTCATCACTCCTTACTTTTTATTGTACTCAATTTGCGACGAAAGTAAATGTTTCTATTATATATGTTATGTAGGTGGAGGCTTGTTTTTCATGGGTAAAAATGGAACGAGCCGTGTCTTTCGGTTGACATTCCAATTGTTTTTCAGTACGGTAAACAGTGAATACATTTTCGGCAAGGAGAAGAGAACGTGGGCAGAAAAATCGTGTTTTTCGACATTGACGGCACGCTGCTTGATGAACAAAAACAGCTGCCGCCATCAACCGTTGAGGCGGTCCGTCAGCTAAAACAGGCCGGCGTCTATGTCGCCATCGCCACCGGCCGGGCGCCGTTTATGTTTGCGGATGTACGCCGCCAGCTTGGGATCGACTCGTTCGTCAGCTTCAACGGGCAATACGTCGTTTTTGAAGGAACTGTCCTGCATAAGCGTCCGCTCCGCCGCGAGAAAGTGCGGACGTTGGCTGAGGACGCCCACCGCAACGGTCATCCGCTCGTCTTTATGGACGCGGAGGAAATGAGGGCGAGCGTCGGCGACCATCCGCACATTCATGTCAGCATGGGAAGCTTGAAGTTTTCCCACCCGCCTGTCGATCCCCTTTATTACGAAAACAATGACATTTACCAAGCGCTGCTGTTTTGCCGCGCCGCAGAAGAAGAACCGTACGTGCGCAATTATCCAGAATTCCGTTTTGTCCGCTGGCACGATGTGTCGACCGATGTGCTGCCGGCAGGGGGATCGAAAGCGGAGGGGATCCGCCTGATGATTGAGAAGCTCGGGATTGACAAAGGCGATGTGTATGCGTTCGGCGATGGGCTGAACGACATTGAAATGTTGTCGTTCGTCGGAACCGGCGTGGCGATGGGAAATGCCCATGAGGAAGTGAAACGGGTCGCCGATTTTGTAACGAAACCGGTCAGTGAAGAAGGCATATGGTACGGATTGAAACAATTGCAATTGATTCCATAAACAGCCGCCCCGCCGCTCATTCGGCGGGGCGGCTGTTTGGCATGGCCGGCCACGGTTCAGCGCCCGATCGGGATCGCCCCGTCTGGTACTTGGAACGGGTCGTCCGGATTGATGCGGTCATAAAACATAATGCCGTTTAAATGGTCGATTTCATGCTGGAAGACGATGGCTGGCAATCCTTTGAGGCGCAAGGTGACTTCCTCGCCGTCGAGCGTCGTGCCGGTGACCGTGATGCGGGCATAGCGCGGTACGTATCCGGGCACATCACGGTCGACCGACAGGCAGCCTTCCCCCGTCGTCAAATAACATTGCTGCACAGAGTGGCTGACGATTTTCGGATTGAACAAGGCATAGCTGTACAGCGTTCCGTTTTCATCAGTGACATGGACGGCAATCATCCGTTTGGAGACGTTGATTTGCGGAGCGGCGAGGCCGATGCCGGGCCGCAGGCCGTATTTGGCCGCCAGTTCCGGATCTTGGCTCATTTTCACATAGTCAAGCAAGCTTTGCAAAATGCGTTTGTCTTCCTCTGAAGGCGGCAGCGGAACGGGCTCAGCCACTTTCCGCAGCGTCGGATGCCCTTCTTTAATGATATCTTTCATGGTGATCATTCGCCTTTTCACTCCTGTCTCTCGCATCGCGGTCTACAGTGTTAGTCTAACAAAAATGCCTGTGCGCCGTAAATGAAAATGCGGCCGTCTGGAGATATTATCGGCGTATAAGGAATAATCGGAAAAGAAACTTAAGAAAGCGCTGTCAATAACGTGAACGGACATTGCGTTTTGCATTTCCCGAAAAATATAATACAGAATTAATACAGTGTTGTTTCGATGTAATATAACAGATGTTTTCAGGAATGTTCCTGATTCCAAATACAACCAGAAGACAAAAGGGAAAGCAACGGAAAATCAAAGTCGTTGACGGCGTGAAAAATAAAGTGTAAACTAAAACTTGCGAACAGACGCTGTGTTAATGAGGATATAAAAAATAGTAATACAGATGTCGGCGCCGTTTTCGGTTTCCGTTGCGCCAAGCGGCGGCTGCTTTTTATTTCTTCTTTCTTTTGGGTACATTAATAGTATATGGATGAAGACAGCCTGATTTCCAAATTTCTTGATGAAAGGCAGAGGTGAACAAGATGGGTGTAAAGACCTTCCAATTCCCATTTGCGGAGCAGCTCGAGAAAGTGGCCGAGCAGTTCCCGACATTTCAAATTTTGAATGAGGAAGGAGAAGTCGTCAATGAAGAGGCGATGCCGGAGCTGAGCGATGAGCAGCTGAAAGAGCTGATGCGCCGCATGGTGTATACGCGCATTCTTGACCAGCGCTCCATTTCGTTGAACCGCCAAGGGAGACTCGGGTTTTATGCGCCGACCGCCGGGCAGGAAGCGAGCCAAATTGCCAGCCATTTTGCATTGGAAAAAGAAGATTTTATTTTGCCGGGATACCGCGACGTTCCGCAAATCATTTGGCATGGGCTTCCGCTGTATCAGGCGTTTTTGTTCTCGCGCGGCCATTTCCATGGCAACCAAATTCCAGAAGGCGTAAACGTCCTGCCGCCGCAAATCATTATCGGCGCCCAATACATCCAAGCAGCTGGTGTGGCGCTCGGCTTGAAAATGCGGGGCAAAAAAGCAGTGGCGATTACATATACGGGCGACGGCGGCACGTCGCAAGGCGATTTCTACGAAGGGATCAACTTTGCGGGGGCGTTTAAGGCGCCGGCCATCTTTGTCGTGCAAAACAACCGCTTTGCCATCTCGACGCCGGTCGAAAAGCAAACCGTTGCCAAAACATTGGCGCAAAAAGCAGTCGCCGCCGGCATTCCGGGCATTCAAGTTGACGGCATGGACCCGCTTGCGGTCTACGCAGCGGTCAAAGCTGCTCGCGAGCGCGCCATTAACGGCGAAGGGCCGACGCTCATTGAAACGCTCTGCTTCCGCTATGGCCCGCATACGATGTCCGGTGACGATCCAACGCGCTATCGTTCGAAAGAGTTGGAAAACGAATGGGCGAAGAAAGACCCACTCGTGCGTTTCCGCAAGTTTTTAGAGGCGAAAGGCTTGTGGAGCGAAGAAGAAGAAAACAACGTTATTGAACAGGCAAAAGAAGAGATTAAAGAAGCGATCAAGAAAGCGGACGAAACGCCGAAGCAAAAAGTAACCGACTTGATCAGCATCATGTTTGAAGAACTGCCGTTCAATTTGAAGGAGCAGTATGAAATTTACAAAGAGAAGGAGTCGAAGTAAGCCATGGCGCAAATGACAATGGTTCAGGCGATCACCGATGCGCTGCGCATCGAGTTGAAAAATGATCCGAACGTGCTCATTTTCGGGGAAGACGTTGGGGTCAACGGCGGCGTATTCCGGGCGACGGAAGGGCTGCAGGCCGAATTTGGCGAAGATCGCGTTTTTGACACGCCGCTCGCCGAATCAGGAATCGGCGGCTTGGCGATCGGTTTGGCGCTGCAAGGGTTTCGCCCGGTGCCGGAAATCCAGTTTTTCGGCTTCGTGTATGAAGCGATGGATTCGATTTGCGGGCAAATGGCGCGCATCCGCTATCGTACGGGCGGACGCTACCATATGCCGATTACGATCCGTTCTCCGTTTGGCGGCGGCGTCCATACGCCGGAGTTGCACTCAGACAGCTTGGAAGGGCTTGTCGCCCAACAGCCAGGCTTGAAGGTTGTCATTCCGTCGACGCCGTATGATGCGAAAGGGCTGCTCATCTCGGCGATTCGCGACAACGACCCGGTCATTTTCCTTGAACATTTGAAGCTGTACCGTTCGTTCCGTCAGGAAGTGCCGGAAGGGGAATACACGATTCCGATCGGCAAGGCGGACATTAAGCGGGAAGGAAAAGACATCACGATCATCGCGTACGGCGCCATGGTGCATGAATCGTTAAAAGCGGCGGCAGAATTAGAGAAGGAAGGCATTTCTGCCGAAGTCGTCGACTTGCGCACCGTGCAGCCGCTCGATATTGAAACGATCATCGGTTCGGTCGAAAAAACGGGCCGCGCCATTGTCGTTCAAGAAGCGCAACGGCAGGCTGGCATCGCCGCTAACGTCGTGGCGGAGATTAACGAACGCGCCATCTTAAGCCTTGAGGCGCCGGTGTTGCGCGTAGCCGCTCCGGACACGGTCTATCCGTTTGCTCAGGCGGAATCGGTATGGCTGCCGAACTTTAAAGATGTAATCGAAACGGCGAAAAAAGTGATGAACTTCTAACAGCGGACAAATTCGGGGGAGCGGAACGCCTTCCCCCGCCCATTTTCGGCAAACGATAGGAGGTAGACAGACAGTGGCTTTTGAATTTAAGCTGCCGGACATTGGCGAAGGCATCCACGAAGGTGAAATTGTCAAATGGTTTGTGAAACCGGGCGATGAAGTGAACGAAGACGATGTATTGTGCGAAGTGCAAAATGACAAGGCGGTTGTCGAAATTCCCTCCCCGGTCAAAGGGAAAGTGCTTGAAATCCTCGTCCCGGAGGGAACAGTGGCAACGGTCGGGCAAACGCTCATCACGCTCGATGCGCCGGGTTATGAAAACATGACGTTTAAAGGACAAGAGCAAGAAGAAGCGAAAAAAGAGGAAAAAACGGAAACGGTGTCGAAAGAGGAAAAGGTTGACGCTGTCGCTCCCAATGCACCGGCAGCTGAAGCGGAGGCTGACCCGAACCGCCGCGTCATCGCCATGCCGTCCGTGCGCAAGTATGCGCGCGAAAAAGGCGTCGATATTCGGCTTGTCCAAGGAACGGGCAAAAACGGCCGCGTCCTGAAAGAAGATATTGACGCTTTCCTTGCCGGCGGCGCAAAACCGGCACCGGCCGCAGCGGAGGAAAAAGCGGCGCCGGCGGCAGCGAAACCGGCGGCGCCAGAAGGCGAATTCCCGGAAACGCGCGAGAAAATGAGCGGCATCCGTCGGGCGATCGCCAAGGCCATGGTGCATTCGAAACATACGGCCCCGCACGTGACGCTGATGGACGAAGCCGATGTGACGAAGCTTGTTGCTCACCGGAAAAAATTCAAGGCCATTGCCGCAGAAAAAGGCATCAAGCTAACGTTTTTGCCGTACGTCGTCAAAGCGCTCGTTTCCGCGCTGCGTGAATACCCAGTGTTGAATACGTCCATTGATGATGAGACGGAAGAAATCATCCAGAAGCATTATTACAATATCGGCATCGCCGCTGATACGGACCGCGGCTTGCTTGTACCGGTCATTAAACATGCCGATCGCAAGCCGATTTTCGCCTTGGCGCAAGAAATCAATGAGCTCGCCGAGAAAGCGCGCGACGGCAAACTGACGCCGGGAGAAATGAAAGGCGCTTCGTGCACGATTACAAACATCGGTTCGGCCGGCGGGCAATGGTTTACGCCGGTTATCAACCATCCGGAAGTGGCGATTCTTGGCATCGGCCGCATTGCCGAAAAACCGATCGTCCGCGACGGGGAAATTGTCGCCGCACCGGTGCTGGCGCTCTCGCTCAGCTTTGACCACCGGATGATCGACGGAGCGACGGCGCAAAAAGCGCTCAACCATATCAAACAGCTGTTAAGCGATCCAGAATTATTATTAATGGAGGCGTAAAACGATGGTAGTTGGCGATTTTGCAATTGAAACGGAAACGCTTGTCGTCGGCGCCGGTCCTGGCGGGTATGTCGCCGCCATCCGCGCCGCGCAGCTCGGACAAAAAGTGACGATTGTGGAAAAGGGCAATTTAGGCGGCGTCTGCTTAAATGTTGGCTGCATCCCGTCAAAGGCGCTGATCTCCGCAAGCCACCGCTATGAGCAGGCGAAGCATTCCGAAGAAATGGGCATTAAGGCGGAGAACGTCACCGTCGATTTTGCCAAAGTGCAAGAATGGAAAGCAAGCGTCGTGAAAAAATTAACGGGCGGCGTCGAAGGGCTGTTAAAAGGAAACAAAGTAGAGATCGTCAAAGGGGAAGCGTATTTTGTCGACGCCAATACGGTGCGTGTCGTCAACGGCGACAGCGCGCAGACGTATACGTTCAAAAACGCGATTATCGCCACCGGCTCGCGCCCGATTGAGCTGCCGAACTTCAAGTTTTCCAACCGCATTCTTGACTCGACGGGAGCTCTCAACCTTGGGGAAGTGCCGAAATCGCTCGTGGTCATCGGCGGCGGCTATATTGGCATCGAACTCGGTACGGCTTACGCCAACTTTGGGACGAAAGTGACCATTTTAGAAGGAGCCGGCGAAATTTTGTCCGGTTTTGAGAAGCAAATGGCTGCCATCATCAAGAAGCGCCTGAAGAAAAAAGGCGTTGAAGTCGTGACGAACGCATTGGCGAAAGGGGCCGAAGAACGCGAAGACGGCGTCACGGTCACGTATGAGGCGAATGGCGAAACGAAAACGATTGACGCCGACTATGTGCTCGTCACCGTCGGCCGCCGGCCGAATACGGACGAGCTTGGGCTCGAGCAGCTCGGCGTGAAAATGACAGACCGCGGCTTGATCGAAGTCGATCATCAATGCCGCACGAGCGTGCCGAACATTTTTGCGATCGGCGACATCGTTCCAGGTCCGGCGCTCGCCCATAAAGCGTCGTATGAAGGAAAAGTGGCTGCGGAAGCCATCGCCGGCCATCCGTCGGCAGTCGATTACGTGGCCATTCCAGCCGTTGTCTTCTCCGATCCGGAATGCGCGTCGGTCGGCTATTTTGAGCAGCAGGCGAAAGACGAGGGCATTGATGTCATTGCCGCGAAATTCCCGTTTGCTGCCAACGGCCGCGCCTTGGCGCTGAACGATACGGACGGCTTCTTGAAGCTCGTTGTCCGCAAAGAGGACGGCGTCGTCATTGGTGCGCAAATCATCGGTCCAAATGCTTCTGACATGATCGCCGAGCTTGGGCTCGCCATTGAAGCCGGCATGACGGCGGAAGACATCGCTTTGACGATCCATGCCCATCCGACGCTTGGCGAAATCGCCATGGAAGCGGCGGAAGTGGCGCTTGGCACACCGATTCATATCATTACGAAGTAACTGTGAAACGACCGGGCTTGGCCCGGTCGTTTTTCTTATCATGCGGGAATGGCGCATTTCTTGTCCTGTTTTTCATACTATTTTCCGCTTTCGTTTCATATCGTTATGGTAAAGAAAAGCGGGAGATGGAAATGATGAAAGCGTATGTCGCCTTTTTGCTGCAAATGATGATTTGGAGCAGTTTTTCCTTGATCGAGTGGCTGTCGGGGCGGGATCGGCCGTTTTTCCGCGGCTTGATGTTGTGCGTCTTCATGTACATAGCGTTTTTACTGGCGCGCCAGCTCGGCTTGGCGACGCGCAAAGCGCTCCTTACAACAGCTGCCACGGCGGCGGTGTATTTTACCGGCCAGCATTTCATATGGCAATCTATTCCATGATCTACCCCTTGGGTGCGGAAGCGGCGCGGTTCGGCGAACAAAAAACAGCGGTCCCATGCCGCTGTTTACGCGCGGCCGAACGACATCGTCCGGCCGCTGAATAAACGCAGTTCGCCGCCAAGCGTTTTGGCCATCCATTTGCTGAATTCGTTTGCTTTTCCTTTGTCCCCGTGCGTTGCTCCCGGCGCCAATGCCAGCTCAATCCATGTTTCTTCTCCGGCTGTCCGCACGGCAATGGCCATCCCTTTGTATAAGCGGCCGTCGCCTTGCAAATAAAGAACGTGGTCGCGTTCATGCACCGTGTATGAAAAGGCTGCCTGCTCGTACGCCCATCCAAGCTGCTCCCCCGTTTTGCGCAGCGCGGCTCGGTAACGTTCGAGCAACTGTTTGATTTCCTCGATGCTGATCGATTTTCCCCCAGCAGCTTTAGGCTTGCATTCAACGCCCTTCTCTCCTTTCGCCATCTTTTTGTCTCTCTCGTCTTCATTGTACCATGTTTTTCCGGACTGCGGTGAAAAAGTTTGGTGTCATAATCCGAAATGTGACATACAAATTGGGATTGACAATCCAAATATGATATATTATTATAAAACCAACAACAACATTTATCATCATAAAGGGGTTTTGGGGATGGGCACGATCGTATGCCAAACGTGTGAAGTGACAATTGCGTATTTTGAAGATGAAAAAGTGACAACGCTTTACGGGAAATGCGATTGCTGCGGTCATGACCGCGAGGACGGAGAAAAAGAATAAGGCGGGCAAACAAACGGGGGAAGGAACGGATAGGCGCGCATGTGGGGCAAAGCACATGCGCGCCGTTGATTTTGGCCTAAAAAAACAAGCCGGGAAAACCGGCTTGTGCATTCAACGAATCGGCTTATATTCTTTGATGACGCGCAACGTCTGCAGCGTATCGTCCTCAGGGCCTTGCACCGGCAGGCCGGCGGCCAAGTTTGTCTCGATATACTTCAAATTTTCCTCCGTAATGATTTCACCGGGAATAAAAATCGGGATGCCCGGCGGATACACCATCACAAATTCCGCGATGATCCGTCCGGCTGACTCGTGAAATGGCACGACTTCTGTTTCTGCATAAAAGGCGTCGCGCGGCGTCAAGGCTAAGGCCGGGATATCCGGAAGCAGCACTTTCGGTTTGACTCCTTTTTCCGCCTGATGGCTGAACTCGTCCGACAGGCGGCGGAGGGCCGAAACGAGCAGCCCGGCTTCCCGCTCGCTGTCGCCTGGCGTGATGATGCACAAAATGTTATACAAATCCGAAAGCTCCACTTCGATGTTATACGTTTCGCGGAGCCATTGTTCGACATCATGGCCGGTCAAGCCGAGCTCCTTGACGGAGATGATCAGCTTCGTTGGATCGTAGTCGTACGTCGCTTCCGTGCCTAAAATTTCTTCACCGACGCAGTACAAATATGGAATTTCGTTGATTTGCCGCCGTGTCCATTCCGCGAGGCGGATCGCCTTGTCAATGAGCTCCCGCCCTTTCGTCGCCAGCTGTTTGCGGGCGACATCGAGCGAAGCGAGCAACAAATACGACGTCGACGTCGTCGTCAACATGCTTAAGATCGCTTGCACGTGCTTCGCGGAGACGAGCCCTTCGCGCACATTTAAAATCGAGCTTTGCGTCAGCGATCCGCCGAGCTTATGGACGCTTGTCGCCGCCATATCGGCCCCGGCTTGCATCGCGGAGAGCGGCAAGTCCTCATGAAAATGAATGTGCACGCCGTGCGCTTCGTCGACAAGCACCGGAACGTTGTACGAGTGGGCGATCTCGACGATTTTTTTCAAATCACCGGCAATGCCAAAATACGTCGGGTTGATGACGAGCACCCCTTTGGCATCCGGGTGTTGGTGGAGCGCTTTTTCCACTGCCTGTGGCGTAATGCCGTGGGAAATACCGAGCTCCTTGTCAATTTCTGGATGGATGAAAATCGGCGTCGCCCCAGAAAAGACGATTGCAGACATGACCGATTTATGGACGTTGCGCGGCACAATAATTTTATCGCCCGGTCCGGCGACCGACATGACCATCGTCATGATCGCCCCGCTCGTCCCTTGCACCGAGAAAAACGTGTAATCGGCGCCGAACGCTTCGGCGGCGAGCTCCTGTGCACGTTTGATCATCCCTTTCGGATGATGCAAATCGTCGAGCGGACTGATGTTGATTAAATCGATCGCCAAGGCGTTTTCTCCAATGAAGGCGCGAAACTCCGGATCCATGCCGGCCCCTTTTTTATGGCCGGGGATGTGAAATTGAACCGGATTTTTTTTCATATGCTCCAACAGTCCGGTAAACAATGGTGTTTCGAGTTGTGACAATGGTTCCCCACACCTCTTTACCTTAAAAATAAAACAAATGCATTATAGCATTTATTTGTTTGTTTGCAAAGAAGAAAAGAATGTTGCACCAAAAAAGGAGAATGGCGATCAAAACAAGAAGTAAAAGAAGGATAACATCAAAAGGGGGAATGGACCGATGGAATGGAACACGAGAGTGACCGAGTTGCTCGGTATTACATATCCAATCATTCAAGGGGGGCTTGCCTACTTGGCGTACGCCGACTTGGCCGCCGCCGTCTCCAACGCCGGCGGGCTCGGCCAAATTACGGCGATGTCGCTTGAAAGCCCGGAGCGCTTGCGCGAGGAAATCCGCAAAGTGAAAGAAAAGACGGACCGGCCGTTTGGAGTTAATTTTGCCATCGGCCAGCACGGCCGCCCGTTCGCTCATATGCTTGAGGCGGCGCTTGATGAGGGCGTGCCGGTCGTCTCGGTCACAGGCGGCAATCCGGCGCCGTTTTTTGAACTGCTGAAAGGAACGAACGTCAAAACATTAGTGCTTGTCGCAGCTGTTCGCCAAGCGGTCAAAGCGGAAGAGCTTGGCGCCGATGCGGTGATGGTCGTCGGGCAGGAAGGGGGCGGCCACCTTGGCAAATATGACACCGGCACGTTCGTCCTCATCCCGAAAGTCGTTGATTCCGTATCGATTCCGGTCATCGCTTCGGGCGGGATCGCCGACGGGCGCGGGCTTATGGCGGCGCTGGCGCTTGGAGCGGAAGGAATTGAAATGGGCACGCGGTTTATCGCCACGAAAGAATGCGTTCACGCCCATCCGATATACAAAGACATGATCGTGAACGCCAGTGAGCATGACACAGTGGTCATCAAACGGTCGCTCGGAGCGCCGGGGCGGGCAATTGCCAACAAGTGGACAGAAAAAATATTGGAAATTGAGCGCCAAGGCGGCACGTATGACGATTTGAAAGAATACATTAGCGGAGAGGCGAATCGGCGCTTTATTTACGAAGGGAAGGTGGATGAAGGGTTCGCTTGGGCCGGACAGGCGATTGGGCTCATTCACGACATTCCGTCGGTCGCTGAACTGTTTGCCCGCATGATCGGCGAGGCGGAACAAATTCGGCGCCGTTGGGCAAACTAACGGCGGAGGTGAAACAATGGGCTATTCGTACCCGTTTTCGTATGATTGGTCGACGCAAGAAATCATTGATGTCATTAAATTTTTTACGGCGGTCGAAACGGCGTATGAGCGGGGGATGAAACGCGAAGAATTAATGGAGATATACCGCCGTTTCAAAGAGATCGTCCCGTCCAAAAGTGAGGAAAACCGGTTGTACGCCGAGTTTGAAAAGGAAAGCGGCTATTCATCGTACGCGGTCATCAAGCAGATGAAAGAGGCAAAAAACGGTGACTGGATTCACATCGGGCCAAGCGGGCGAAACGCGGTAGGTAAACGCACAAATTAGTTGCATACACCCCTTTTTCCACATAATATAATATAAAACAAAACGAAGCAGCACATTCCGTGAGGGGCGCCGGAAGTTTAGCGGATGATCGAGAAAGGGGTGCGGACGAAGATGAAAAAAACCGCCAATTCGCTGAAACGGCCAGACGGAGACAAACGCATGGCGGTGTTGCGGCTCGAACTTGATTATGAATTGGCGACGCTGTATGAAGCCATGATGGAAAACGATGAAGAAAAGAAAAGAGAATGCAAACGGCGGCTTGAAAAGCTGCGCCAAGAACTGATGCGCCTTCAAGTATGACCATTTTTAAGGCGAACCATCTTTGCGGTTCGTTTTTTTCATGAGCGGTGCCCACCCCTTTCCGGCTGCTGCGTACATAATGAAAGCGGGAGGAATAGACATGGCAGGAAAATGGGAAGAGATCGACCAGTATGCCCGGCAATGGATTGCAGAAGCGGGACAGCGCATCCGCGCCTCGTTTGCGGAGCCGCTGACTGTGGAAACGAAGGAAAACCGCAACGACTTGGTGACGAACGTCGACCGCGGCATTGAGCAGTTTTTCGCCGAGCACATCCGCCGCCAATTTCCCGGCCATCGCCTGTTGGGCGAAGAAGGGTTCGGCGATGAGCTGGCCGCATTGGACGGCGTTGTATGGGTCATTGACCCGATTGACGGAACGATGAACTTTGTCCATCAGCGGCGCCACTTTGCCGTGTCGGTCGGCATTTTCGAAGATGGCGTCGGCCAGCTTGGCTATGTGTATGACGTTGTCTTTGACGAGCTGTATACCGCGCAAAAAGGGAAGGGGCTGTTTTTGAACGGCGAGCCGCTCGGCCGCTTGCAGCCGGCACCGGTGGCGGAATCGATCATCGCCATTAATGGCACATGGCTCATGGAAAATAAACGTCTCGACCATCGTCCACTCGTGAGGCTGGCCAAAGATGCGCGCGGCACGCGTTCGTACGGGTCGGCGGCGCTCGAGCTCGCCTATGTCGCAGCCGGCCGCTTGGACGCCTACATTTCGCCGCGCCTGTCGCCGTGGGATTTTGCCGGCGGGATGATTTTAATTGAAGAGGCGGGCGGAATCATGACGAACCTCGACGGAAAGCCGATCGATCTGCTCAACCGCAGCTCTGTGCTTGCCGCCAAGCCGGGCGTGCATGAGGAAATTTTGCAGCGCTACCTTCGGGGCTGACGAGAAGGAGGCTGCGGCAAGAAAAGGGGCTGATCCAAAATGCGAGTGCGTTTTCGGATCAGTCCCGTTTTTTTATTCGCGCATCCGCTTTTTGCGAACGAACCCGGCGCCCATGATGGCGATAAACGTGAGCGTCGAGACGGCGATGCCGGTTGCGCTTTGCTCAGCGATGAAAACGCCGATCGCCATGACGGCGGCGACAGCGAGGATGGCGAGTAGCAGCGGCACAGGTTCGATGCGTTTCATCCGCTTGACTCCTTTCTCGGAAAATGAGGCGTCTTTTTCTAGTGTACCGGAAAATACGGCTCTTCACCAAACGTTATACTTGATTTTTTTGAAACATCCCTTATTGGCGCCTGTGAGGAAAAATTGCCAAATGAGCGATTTTGGCCTATCGTTCTGCAGCAAACCGCATGGCTTGTCAAGTACATGTTGTGGTGAAGAGACGAAAATATGCTGATTTTCTATGTTTTGTGATATAATAGACGAGCAGCTTGTCTAACAGGAGTGACCAACATTGACCAAGAAACGAATGGATCTTCGCAATATTGCGATTATCGCCCACGTCGACCATGGAAAAACGACGCTCGTCGACCAACTGCTCCGGCAGTCGGGGACATTCCGCGAAAACGAACAAGTCGAGGAGCGGGCGCTTGATCGCAACGATTTGGAGCGTGAGCGCGGCATTACGATTTTAGCCAAAAATACTGCTGTGTTGTATAAAGGGACGCGCATCAACATTTTGGATACACCGGGGCACGCCGATTTCGGCGGGGAAGTGGAGCGGATCATGCGCCTTGTTGACGGCGTCTTGCTTGTCGTCGATGCGTACGAAGGCTGTATGCCGCAAACGCGGTTTGTGCTCAAAAAAGCGCTTGAGCAGCAGCTTGTGCCGATTGTCGTCGTCAACAAAATCGACCGCGAGTTTGCCCGTCCGGCGGAAGTCGTCGATGAAGTGATCGACTTGTTTATTGAACTCGGCGCTTCGGAGGAGCAGCTTGAGTTTCCGGTCGTGTACACATCGGCGCTGCGCGGAACATCAAGCCTTGACCCGGACCGGCAAGGCGGGGACATGACCGCCTTGTTTGAGACGATCATCGAGCATATTCCGGCGCCGGCGGACAATCGCGATGAACCGTTGCAATTCCAGGTGGCCCTGCTCGATTATAACGAATACGTGGGCCGCATCGGCATCGGGCGCATTTTCCGCGGCACGATGAAAACCGGCCAGCAAGTCGCCTTATTGAAGCGCGACGGCACCGTGAGACAGTTCCGCGTCACAAAGTTGTTCGGCTTTATTGGCTTAAAGCGGATCGAGATTGAAGAAGCCCACGCCGGCGACATCGTGGCTGTTGCGGGAATGGAAGACATTAACGTCGGCGAGACCGTTTGTCCGCCGGACCGCCAGGAACCGTTGCCGCCGCTTCATATTGATGAGCCGACGCTGAAAATGACCTTTCTTGTCAACAACAGCCCGTTTGCCGGGCGCGAAGGCAAATATGTGACGGCACGGAAGTTGGAAGAGCGGCTGCTCACCCAGCTTGAGACCGATGTCAGCCTGCGCGTCGAGCCGACCGATTCGCCGGATGCATGGATCGTTTCCGGACGCGGCGAGCTTCATTTAGCCATTCTAATTGAAAGCATGCGCCGAGAAGGGTATGAACTGCAAGTATCGAAGCCGGAAGTCATTGTCAAAGAGATCGATGGCGTTTTGTGCGAACCGATTGAACGAGTCGTGATCGACGTTCCGGAAGAGTATACCGGCGCCGTTATGGAATCGCTTGGCAGCCGCAAAGGCGAACTCGCCGATATGGTGCATGGAGACAACGGACAAGTGCGCCTCGTCTTTCTTGTGCCGTCGCGCGGGTTGATCGGCTATCGAAGCGAATTTATGTCGCTGACGCGTGGGTATGGCATTTTAAACCATTCATTTGACCATTACGCTCCCATGCAGGCTGGCGCGATCGGAGGCCGCCGCCAAGGGGTGCTCGTCTCGATGGAAACCGGCAAGGCGACAGCGTACAGCATTATGCAGCTTGAGGACCGCGGCACGATTTTTGTCGAGCCGGGCACAGAAGTGTACGAAGGAATGATCGTCGGCGAGCACAACCGGGAAAACGACCTTGTCGTCAACATTTGCCGCGAGAAGCATGTTACGAATGTGCGCTCATCGACGAAAGAGCAGACGGTGACGATGAAAAAGCCGCGCCTGCTGACGTTGGAAGAGGCGCTTGAGTATTTGAACGACGATGAATATTGCGAAGTGACGCCGGTTTCCATTCGTTTGCGCAAAAAAATCTTAAGCAAAAGCGAGCGCGAAAAAGCGGAGAAGAGAAAGAAAGCGGCGCAACAGGCAAAATAGAAGCGGCATGCCTTTGGCTAACCGGGAAAGCCCTGGATGCGCCGGCGTGTGCATGCTTCTGCCGCGCGGCGCTTGAGAGGAAACAAAACAGGGCTACGTTTTGGCGGGCCATTCGGGTGAACGGGAGGGAACAGTATGAACGTGCTGGAACGGCTGACGTTTTTCGCCTCGCTTTATGACGTTGACGGCAATCCCGAGCGCGGCATGTGGCTGCTGTACGCCACGGTTTTGCTGCTGGCGGCGCTTGTTTACCGTCTCGGTTTTGCCCGCCGGCTGCCGCTGTTGAAAAGCGCCGTCATTTACGTCTTGCTGGCGCTCGGCTGCACGGTGTTAACGTTTTTCGCTGTTTTTTTGCCTGTGGCGGAAGGATTGGCGGTCGCCGCGCTCGTATTGCTCATTTATAAAATCCGCCTCAGGCAGGCGAAAGAGGGAGAAAAGCCATGAAATCGGTGCAAGACGCTCTTTACAACTGGCTGACAATCGAAATTGTCGCCGCCGCTCGCCCGCACGATGAGGCGGCGCGCGACACGGCGTCGTTTTTTCTGGCTATCTTGGAAAACAACTTCGGCGTGACGGCGGTGAAGGCCGCCAAAGACGAAGCGAGCGGGCGGTACGTTGTTGAATATAGGTGCGGCGGGGAAACAAAGACGGCTCATTTCCCTGTGGAGCTGGCGGAAGCGATATGGCGGCAGATCGAAGCCGAGCCTGAGAAGTACGGATCATAAAGAAAAAGAAGCAAAACCGGCACTGGAAAGCGGCCGCTTCTCAGTGCCGGTTTTTGGTTACCAATCGTCATCGGTGCGGTTGCCGCGATAGAAGCGGAATTTTCCTGTCGCCAGCCGCATCCGTGTTTTTTCCGCAATGCGGTCATGACATTGACGGCACATGTACGTATGGATCGGACGGTTGCGAAGCCGTTTGGCGAGCGGCGATTCATCGTCGATCGTGTCAATTTGTTCGCAAAGCACGCATTTGATTCTCATGGTTCACCTCAACAACTATATCAATGCACGTTGAAGCTTTAACGTTTTTTATTTTTCGACTGGCGGGCGGCCGAACAACACCGCCTTCCAGACAAATTGATTTGTCCGGAAGGCGGCTCGTTGTTCGGTTCTCTGTCACGCTAAAGCTTCTCCGGCTGTCATTAAGATCGAAAATGCCCCTCCCGATCCATTATACCACAGCGCAGCAGAATCGTTTAGCGGTTTAAGTGGTGGTTGGACTGCTTTTCTTGATGTTCGTTCAACTGCCGTTCCTCTTGGTTGTTCAACTGCCCGTCGTTTTCTTCGGTCGGATTTGGCGTCGTTTCAAACAGGTCGCTTGGCACTTCCGGCATCACCCGTCCAACGATGTCGGCGATTTCGTTCATGAATGCCTGCACAGGCCTCCCCTCATCAATTTGCCGGCCGATGTTGCGCACGCGCGTGTAAAGGTCCGGATCGGCGATAATAATTGCGTTGGCGCCGTACGGGTCTTTTTGCAGCGCTTCTGCAACGGAATATTTGATCGTGCCGACGCGTGAGGCGTCGACATTGGCGCCGACGTCAATGCCGACGATGGCGTACTTGCCCACAACGATCGCGGTAGCATCGTGAACGTTCGGCACACGGTTCGCGATCTCCGCAATCCGGCGGGCGATCTCCTGGCCCGATTTATTTTCTACCTGCTCATCAACCGTATTTCTGACGCGCACAAGCGAACGGTCCCCATCGTTTGCTTCATTGCTGTTTCCAACATTGCATCCGCCTAAAAGAAGAAGGGAGAAGGCGGCCAGCCATCCGAGTGTTTTCTTCATCTTTGTCCACCTCTGCTTTTTTGACTTTATTTTGCAAAAATCCTTCTATCTTTATACATTTTTTCATATGCTATACCACAGCCATTCCCATCCGGTATACAAGGCGGAAAACGGACGCTAGGGGGAAGCGGAATTTGGGAAAGAAAATCTATGTGCTTGATACAAACGTCCTCTTGCAAGACCCGTATTCAATTTTTTCGTTCGAGGACAACGAGGTCGTCATTCCGGCTGTCGTCCTGGAGGAAGTGGATTCGAAAAAGCGGTATATGGATGAGGTCGGGAGAAACGCCCGCCAGGTGTCGAAGCTGATCGACCGCCTGCGCGAGAACGGCAAGCTGCACGAGAAAATTCCGCTTGAAAACGGAGGGGTGCTGCGCATTGAACTGAACCACCGTTCATTCCATCAGCTTCAGGAAATTTTTGTCGAAAAAACGAACGACAACCGCATTTTGGCGGTGGCGAAAAACTTATCGCTTGAGGAACAAGCGAAAGAGGACGGACGTTCGGTCATTTTGGTGAGCAAAGATGCGCTCGTGCGCGTGAAAGCGGATGCCATCGGGCTGCAGGCCGAAGACTTCTTAAGCGACCGCGTCGTTGACGTCGACCATATTTACACCGGGTTTTTGGAACTGTACATAGGGAGGGATCACCTGCAACGGTTTTATGATAAAGGGGAGCTCGTGTTGGCCGATATCGCTGATCACCCGTTTTACCCGAATCAGTTTATTATTATGAAAGACGCATTCGGCAGTTCCGCTTCGGCGATTGGCATCGTCGACCAAAACGGCAAAAAGGTGAAGAAGCTGATTTTTCATCATGAGCATATATGGGGCATTCGCCCGCGCAACGTGCAGCAAACGATGGCGTTTGAGCTACTTATGCGCGACGATATTCCGCTCGTGACGTTAATCGGCAAGGCTGGAACCGGGAAAACGCTGCTCGCGCTTGCTGCCGGGCTCATGCAGACTGAAGACTTACGCATGTACAAAAAGCTGCTTGTCGCGCGCCCGATCGTGCCGATGGGGAAAGACCTCGGCTTTTTGCCCGGGGAAAAGGAAGAAAAGCTGCGCCCGTGGATGCAGCCGATTTTTGACAACCTTGAGTATTTGTTCAACACGAAAAAGCCGGGGGAATTGGACGCCATTTTAGCCGGCATGAGCTCGATTGAAGTCGAGGCGCTCACCTACATTCGCGGCCGCAGCCTGCCGGAGCAGTTCATCATTATTGATGAGGCGCAAAACTTGACAAAGCATGAAGTGAAGACGATTTTGACGCGCGTCGGCGAAAAAAGCAAAATCATTTTAATGGGCGATCCGGAACAGATCGACCATCCATATTTGGATGAATACAACAACGGCTTGACGTATGTGGTCGAGAAATTCAAAGACCAAACAATCGCCGGTCATATCCGCCTTGTCAAAGGAGAGCGTTCCGAGCTCGCCCAGCTCGCTGCCGACTTGCTTTAGCCCTCGTCTTCCAACCGGCCGCTTGGGAGGCTGCCAATCCTGCGTCACGCGAACGAACAGGAATGGCGGCCCCTCACGGCCGACCGAAAACCGGACGTCCTCTTGACGGAGCGTCTGGTCAGCGGACGATGAGCTGGCGCACATGGGTAATCGGCGCTTCGCGGTTCGAGCCGTCGCCGAAATAAATGTGCACCGGACCGTCATCGCGCAGCGGCTTTCCGTTTTTAGAAAAAGCAAAAATCAAATCGTGTGCTTTGTCGAGCGGGATCACCGTTTCCCCGCTTT
The DNA here is from genome assembly GCF_013096875.1 of Geobacillus sp. DSP4a. Lineage (NCBI taxonomy): Bacteria > Bacillati > Bacillota > Bacilli > Caryophanales > Anoxybacillaceae > Geobacillus > Geobacillus sp. DSP4a. The sequence continues at coordinate 60,191 of NZ_SDLD01000001.1, forward strand.
CCGTCACGACGACAAGTTCGGAAGCGTCTTCGTGCGGTTCAGCGTTTTGCAAAAACGGAGCAAACGGCATGCCGAACGAACCGGTGATGATTTTCTCCTTCAAAAAACGCCGCTCGGTTTTCAATGTGGGCGGAAAGACGGCCCCCTCCTGAATTTCCCGGTCCCAAAACGCCGACCACTTTTTGATTTCTTCTTCCTCTTGCCCTGCCTCGGCCTGATCCGGTTTCGGATGCGAAAAATACGTGTCCAAATCGACTTTTCGGTCATCGAAAATCCAGACGCCAGGGTCGAGCGTAATCGTAAAGTTGACCTTTCCCGTCAGCATGATAATATCGCTCATCAAGACACCCTCTCCTCTGCATGTTGCCGCTGTTTTTAGTATAATAATAAATAAAGCGTTTGTCATGTTCCAAGCCGGATTGCTGTCAATGGTTTCAACTTGCAAAATGGCTTGTTTCACGTTAAGATTTAAAGAAGGATAGGGGAGAGAACGGAGGGATCGATGTGACGGACGAATCGATGGGCTATCGCGAAAAGGCGTACGCGCTGCTGCAAGCCGATGCGGAAAAAATTATTCAGCTCATCCGCGTGCAAATGGATCATTTGACGATGCCGCAATGTCCGCTCTATGAGGAAGTGTTGGACACGCAAATGTTCGGCTTGTCGCGGGAAATCGACTTTGCGGTGCGCCTCGGGCTTGTGGAGGCCAAAGACGGAAAGGCGCTCCTTGACCGGCTTGAGCGCGAGCTTTCCGCGTTGCATGAAGCAGTGACAAAAAAGCGCGTACGATAACGATACATGGCAACTCAAACGATTGGCCTGCCGTCGTTTGAGTTTTTCTGTTTTTGGGCAGGAAATCGGCGCGCTGCTGCGAATGATTTATGTACATACGTGCAAACAGGGAAGAGGGACGATGGATCGACAATTACGGAAGAAAGTGTTGAAATGTTACGATTATCCGCTCATGGCCGCGGTCATTATGCTGTCGTTGTTCGGCCTGATTATGGTGTACAGCGCGAGCATGGTGACGGCCGTCATCCGTTTTGAGGTGCCGAGCGACTATTTTTATGAGCGGCAAAAGCATTGGCTCATCGCCGCGCTCGCTGCCTTTGCCATGATGGCTATTATTCCGTATAAAGTGTGGCGAAAAGAACGATTCGTGAAATTCGTTTTCTTCGCTTCCCCGCTGATGCTGATCGCGGTTGCGTTCCTTGGCCATACGGCCAACAATGCGACAAGCTGGTTTCGCGTTGGGGCGCTTTCCATCCAGCCGGCGGAGCTGGCCAAGCTCGGCTTGATTTTGTACTTGTCGGCGGCGTTTGCCAACAAGCGGAAACGGCTGGCTGAGCCGGTGAAAAGCAATTTATTCCCCATTTACTATACGCTGTTTATTTGTGCGTTGATCGCCATTCAGCCGGACTTCGGCACGGCGTTTATCGTTTTTGTCATCGCGGTGTGCATCATTCTTTCGTCTGGACTGCGCCTCACGTTGCTTTTCAAGCAACTGCTCTTTTTCGCTTTGATCGCCGTGATGCTGTCGCCGCTTTGGCTTCCGTTCATGGGCAAAAAGATTTTTTCGGGCGAACGGTTGTCGCGCCTTTACAGTTTTTTGGATCCGTTTCAATATGCGGATACGGACGGCTATCAGCTCGTCAATTCGTATTTGGCGATCGGGATCGGCGGGCTGAAAGGGCTTGGGCTCGGAAAAGGCATCCAAAAGTACGGCTATTTGCCAGAGTCGCACACCGACTTTATTATGGCCGTCATTGCCGAAGAGCTCGGTTTGTTCGGCGTCATGTTCACGCTTGGGCTATTGGCGTTTATCGTGCTGCGCGGATTGTGGATCGCCCGCCGCTCGACTGATGCGTTCGGCAGCTTGCTCGCCATCGGCATTTCCGTCATGATCGGCTTCCAGACGTTTATTAACGTCGGCGGAGTCGTCGGGCTCATTCCCATCACCGGGGTGCCGCTGCCGCTCGTCAGCTACGGGGGGACATCGCTCGTCCTGATGATGGCCTCGCTCGGCTTGCTGGTGAACATTTCGATGTTTACGAAGTATGAACAGCGATACAAAAAAAGCGAAAAACAAGCCGTGAACGCGTCAAAAAAAGGTCTGACTTTTTAGAAAGTGTATTTACAAAACGGCAAAACTTTTATAGTTTAATTAGAAAGGAGGAGAGACGATGAGGACAAGACGAATTCACAAAGTGCTTGTAGCCAACCGCGGGGAGATCGCCATTCGCGTCTTCCGCGCCTGCACGGAGCTCGGCATCCGCACTGTAGCCATTTACTCGAAGGAAGATGCCGGTTCGTACCACCGCTATAAGGCGGATGAAGCGTATTTGGTCGGCGAAGGGAAAAAGCCGATTGAAGCGTATTTGGACATCGAGGGCATCATCGAAATCGCCAAAGCTCACGACGTTGATGCCATCCATCCGGGGTACGGGTTTTTGTCGGAAAATATCCAATTTGCGAAACGGTGCCGCGAGGAAGGGATTATTTTCATCGGCCCAAACGAGGATCACCTCGACATGTTTGGCGACAAGGTAAAAGCGCGCCATGCGGCCATGAAAGCGGGCATTCCGGTCATCCCGGGCAGCGACGGACCGGTCGGCGGCCTTGAGGATGTCGTCCGCTTTGCCGAAACGCACGGATATCCGATCATCATCAAGGCGGCGCTGGGCGGCGGCGGACGCGGCATGCGCATCGTCCGTTCCAAGTCTGAAGTGAAAGAAGCGTTTGAACGCGCCAAATCAGAGGCGAAGGCGGCATTTGGCAGCGATGACGTCTATGTCGAAAAGCTAATCGAAAAGCCAAAGCACATTGAAGTGCAAATTTTGGGCGACCATGAAGGAAACATTGTCCATCTTTACGAACGTGACTGCTCGGTGCAGCGCCGCCACCAAAAAGTCGTTGAGGTTGCGCCGAGCGTCTCGCTGTCGGACGAGCTGCGCCAGCGCATTTGTGAAGCGGCGGTCAAACTGATGAAAAGCGTCGGCTACGTCAACGCCGGTACGGTTGAGTTCCTTGTCTCAGGCGATGAATTTTATTTCATTGAGGTCAATCCGCGCATCCAAGTCGAGCATACGATCACCGAAATGATCACGGGGATTGACATCGTCCAGTCGCAAATTTTAATCGCCGACGGCTTTTCACTCCACAGCCCGGAAGTCGGCATTCCAAAGCAGGAAGACATCCGCATTAACGGCTATGCGATTCAGTCGCGGGTGACGACTGAGGACCCGCTCAACAACTTTATGCCGGATACGGGAAAAATTATGGCGTACCGCTCAGGCGGCGGTTTTGGCGTGCGCTTGGACGCCGGCAATGGCTTCCAAGGAGCGGTTATTACGCCGTATTACGATTCGCTGCTCGTGAAAGTGTCGACATGGGCGTTGACGTTTGAGCAGGCGGCCAGAAAAATGCTGCGCAACTTGCGCGAATTCCGCATTCGCGGCATTAAAACGAACATCCCGTTTTTGGAAAATGTCGTGCAGCATCCGAAGTTTTTGTCAGGGGAATATGATACATCGTTCATTGACACAACGCCGGAATTGTTTGTGTTTCCGCGCCGGAAAGACCGCGGGACGAAAATGCTCACCTACATCGGCACGGTGACGGTCAACGGCTTCCCTGGCATCGGCAAAAAGAAAAAGCCGGTGTTTGACAAGCCGCGCGTGCCGAAGGTGAGCCAAACGGAACCGATCCCAGCGGGAACGAAGCAAATTTTGGATGAACGCGGACCTGAAGGGCTTGTTCGCTGGATCCAAGAGCAGCCGCGCGTGCTCTTGACCGATACGACGTTCCGCGACGCCCATCAGTCGCTGTTGGCGACGCGCGTGCGCACGATCGACATGCTGCGCATCGCCGAACCGACGGCGCGCTTGCTGCCGAATTTGTTCTCGCTTGAGATGTGGGGCGGAGCGACGTTTGATGTGGCGTACCGCTTTTTGAAAGAAGATCCGTGGGACCGGCTGCTCAAGCTGCGCGAGCGCATCCCGAACGTGCTGTTCCAGATGCTTCTTCGCTCGGCCAACGCCGTGGGGTATAAAAACTATCCCGACAACGTCATCCGCGAGTTCGTTGAAAAATCGGCGCAAGCCGGCATCGATGTCTTCCGCATTTTTGACAGCTTAAACTGGGTGAAAGGAATGACGGTGGCGATCGATGCCGTCCGGCAAAGTGGTAAAATCGCCGAGGCCGCCATTTGCTACACCGGCGACATTTTGGACCCGAGCCGGCCGAAGTACAATTTGGACTATTACAAGTCGCTCGCCAAAGAGCTCGAGCAAGCCGGAGCGCACATTTTGGGCATTAAAGATATGGCAGGGCTTTTGAAGCCGCAGGCGGCGTACGTGCTCATTTCCGCGCTTAAGGAAACGGTCGATATTCCGATCCATTTGCATACGCACGATACGAGCGGCAACGGCATTTACACGTACGCCAAAGCGATTGAAGCGGGTGTGGACATTGTTGATGTCGCCGTCAGCTCGATGGCCGGCTTGACGTCGCAGCCGAGCGCCAATACGCTCTACTATGCGTTGGAAGGAACAGAGCGGGCGCCGGAAGTTGACATTTATGGCTTGGAGCAGTTGGCCCGCTATTGGGAAGATGTGCGCAAGTTTTATCAGGAGTTTGAAAGCGGCATGAACGCCCCGCATACGGAAGTATACATGCACGAGATGCCGGGCGGCCAATACAGCAATTTGCAGCAGCAAGCGAAAGCGGTCGGCCTCGGCGATCGGTGGGATGAAGTGAAAGAAATGTATCGCCGCGTGAACGACTTGTTCGGCGACATCGTCAAAGTGACGCCATCATCGAAAGTTGTCGGCGACATGGCGCTTTACATGGTGCAAAACAATTTGACGGAGCAAGACATTTTTGAACGCGGCGAAACGCTCAATTTCCCAGACTCGGTCGTGGAGTTTTTCGAAGGCTATTTAGGCCAGCCGCATGGCGGGTTCCCGAAAGAGTTGCAGCGCATTATTTTGAAAGGGCGCGAACCGATCACCGTTCGTCCGGGTGAGCTGCTTGAGCCGGTTGATTTCGAGCAAATCAAGCGGGAGCTGTATGACAAGCTCGGCCGCGAAGTGACCGACTTTGACGCCATTGCCTATGCGCTTTATCCGAAAGTGTTTTTGGAATATGCCGAAACGGTGGAAAAATACGGCGATATTTCCGTGCTCGATACACCGACGTTCCTGTACGGCATGCGCCTCGGCGAGGAAATTGAAGTGGAGATTGAGCGCGGGAAAACGCTCATCGTCAAACTCGTCTCCATCGGCCAGCCGCAGGCCGATGGCACGCGCGTCGTCTACTTCGAGCTGAACGGCCAGCCGCGCGAAGTCATCATCCGCGATGAGAGCATCAAAGCGGCCGTTGCTGAGCGCATCAAGGCCGACCGGACGAATCCGAACCATATTGCGGCGACGATGCCGGGTACGGTTGTGAAAGTGCTTGTCGAAAAAGGGGAGAAAGTGGATAAAGGCGACCATTTGATGGTCACGGAAGCGATGAAAATGGAAACGACGGTGCAGGCGCCGTTTGCTGGCATTGTCAAAGACATTTACGTCAAAAGCGGCGATGCCATTCAGGCGGGCGACTTGCTGATTGAGCTATCCAAATAATGAAAAAGGGATGTCCGCGTTTTTGTGGGCATCCCTTTTTCTCTGCAGCGGATTACCGCCATTTCAGCACGGTTGGCGCTGTTTCCTCGGGCGGGTGAGCCATCGTTTTTCCCGGCGCACGGCGGGTGCGCAGCGCCAAGAGCAGCAAGTAGCTGAGCACGCCGAACAGGCAGGAGATAAAAAACGCGTGCGCCAGAGCCACGTATAAGTTCAACTGAGTGAACACAACGAGCGCCCCAGTTGTCATCTGGGCGAGGACGAGAAAAAGAGCAATGATCCATCCATAGTAGATAACCGGTTGGCTTCGGTAATGACGGATGGCGTGCAGCGCCGCGATGGCGATCCAGATGACGATCAGCCCCGCCGCCAGCCGATGGCCCATTTGCACCCATTCGTGAAACTGCACCGGGAAAGGACGCGTTTTCGCGCACAGCGGCCAGCTTGGACAGGCGAGGCTGGCGTTCGTATGGCGGACGAGCGCCCCGGTATAGACGACAATGTACGAGTAAATAATGATCCCGTAAATATGAACGCGCATCGGCCTGTCAAGCGTAAGCGAGACGGCGGAAAACGTTTTGTCCGCTTCAAAAATGAGCAGCGTCAACAGCAGCACAGCGGCAAATGAGATGAGCGAAATGCCGAAATGCAGGGCCAACACAAAATCGGACTGCCCCCAGACGACCGCGGCGGCGCCGATTAATCCTTGCAGGACGAGAAAAACGAATGAGACGACTGCCAAAAACTTTGTCTCACGCATATGGCCGATGACCCGCCATGCCCAAACGGAAAGAATGAGCACCATGATGCCGGCAAGCCCGGAGACAAGGCGATGGCTCAGCTCAATGACCAGTTCAGGCGTAATGTCATCCGGCACCCACTGGCCGTTGCACAGCGGCCATGATCGGCCGCACCCCATGCCGGAGCCGGTTTTCGTCACGAGCGCTCCGCCGATCAGCACAAACAGCATGGCCACGGTTGTCGCGGCCGCAAACCATTTTAATGAACGTTGCAAAATCTTCACCTTCTTGTATTGAGGAATTATGATTTTGTCCATATTAGTAAAAAGTGGTGCAGTTGATGACGGCCAACGATGTTCCAAACCAAATCTATTTTACACGATGACCACCGGAAACACAAAATGACGTTTGCATATTGAATAAGTCGATTAAGTTTGCTAGAAATATTAATGGGATAGGCAAACGGGCCGGTTTCGCCTAACGGATTCAAAAATTTGACACAAATTATTTAAAAAAAGTTCACATGATGAGAAAAAAATGTGATTTAATATAAAGAGAAATAAACCTGCCTAGTTCTTTTGTTTTTTTGTTTTCGTATTTCGGGCATTGGAGCCAAGATCACGGCGTCTGCCCGCCGGGCGGCGCAATGAGGAGGAACAGGAGAAATGGCCGATTTGAAAGCGGTGCATGGGGCCGCGGCCGATGCTCGCCATCGTTCGCAGGCAAGCGCAAAGACGATTTGGAGAGAATTGTCGGCAGTTGTCAAAATCGGGATTGTTAATTCGAACTTGATCACGACGTTTGCCGGAATGTGGCTGGCGTTTTATTTTACTGGAGAGCACTTTTTGGAGAATTTGCATCTTGTGTTTTTTACGCTGTTTGGCGCCGCGTTCGTCATCGCAGGTTCATGCGCCATTAACAACTACATTGACCGCGACATCGATCAATATATGGAGCGGACGAAAGTGCGGCCGACGGTAACTGGAACGATGGAGCCGCGGCGCGTGCTTTGGCTCGGAGTTGCCCTGGTCGCCGTCGGCACGATGAGCTTGCTCATGACAACGGTTACGGCAGCGGTGGTCGGGCTCATTGGCATGGTGACGTACGTCTTTTTCTATACGCTTTGGACGAAGCGCCATTATACGCTCAACACCGTCGTCGGCAGCATTTCCGGCGCCGTGCCGCCGGTGATCGGCTGGACCGCGGTTGACCCAAGTTTCCATGTCGTCCCGCTTGTTCTCTTTTTGATCATGTTTTTATGGCAGCCGCCGCATTTTTTGGCGTTGGCGATGAAGAGGTGCGAGGAGTACCGGGCTGCCGGCATTCCGATGCTGCCGGTCGTTCACGGCTTCGCCATGACAAAGCGGCAAATCATCGTCTGGGTGGCCTGTTTGCAGCCGCTGCCGTTTTATTTGTTCTCGCTCGGCGCGCCGTTTTTAACGGTCGCGACGCTGCTGAACATCGGCTGGCTGTTTTTGGGGCTGTGGGGCTTGAAAATGAAAGATGACTTAAAGTGGGCGAAATGGATGTTCGTCTATTCGCTCAACTATTTGACAATTCTATTCGTGGCGATGGTGATCGCCACCTTATGGTAAACGTTTGAAATTCTTTCATCATGAAAGAATTTGTATATATTTCTACATCAAAGAAAGAGGGGTTTGATTAGGCTATGAACAAAGGGCTGCGTAACTGGCGCTTACTTTCCTTGTTTGGAATGATGGCGCTGTTGCTCGCCGGCTGCGGCAAGCCGTTTTTGTCGACGCTCCAGCCTGCCGGCGAAGTAGCGGACATGCAGTACTCGCTCATGTTGCTGAGCACGTCGATCATGGTGCTCGTCATTGTCGTTGTAGCGATCATTTTCGTCTATGTTGTCATCCGCTTCCGGCGGCGCAAGGGGGAAGAAAACAAAATTCCGAAGCAAGTGGAAGGAAGCCATAAACTAGAAATTATTTGGACTGTCATTCCAATCATCCTCTTGCTGATTTTGGCGGTGCCGACGGTATCGGCGACGTTTAAGCTGGCGGATGTCAAGCCGATGAATGACAAGAACCGTGATAAAGACACGGTTGTGGTCAACGTGCGCGCCAACTTGTATTGGTGGGAGTTTGAGTACCCGGATTACGGCATTATTACGAGCCAAGATTTAGTTGTACCGACGGACGAAAAAGTCTATTTTAACTTGATTGCGTCAGACGTCAAACACTCGTTCTGGATTCCGGCGGTCGGCGGAAAAATGGATACAAATACGGACAACAAAAACCAGTTCTGGCTTGTCTTTGACCAAGAAGCGACAGATAAAGCCGGCGGCGTCTTTTACGGCAAATGTGCGGAGCTTTGCGGTCCGTCCCATGCGTTGATGGACTTCAAAGTGCGTCCGCTGCCGCGCGCGGAGTTTGATGCATGGGTCGAAAAAATGCAAAATGCGAAAAAACCGGTTGTGACAGATCCGGTCGCCAAACAAGGCGAGGCGATTTTCAACAAAAGCTGTATCGGCTGCCATGCCGTGTCGCCGGTAGACAAGCGTCCGGAACAGGCACGCACAGCGCCGAACTTGGCGAACTTTGGCGATCGTGAACGGATTGCCGGCATTTTAGAACACAATGAAGAAAACTTGAAAAGATGGCTGCGTGATCCCGAAAGCATAAAGCCTGGAAACAAAATGACAGGTACATATGGCGAACTGACAGAAGAGCAGATTGATGCGTTGACGAAATATTTAATGAGCTTAAAAGTGGAATAAGGCATAAAAGGGAGGTTTCACTGTGAGTACGATCGCTCGCAAAAAGGGTGTCGGCGCTGTTTTATGGGATTACTTGACAACGGTCGACCATAAAAAAATCGCCCATCTGTACTTGATTGCTGGCGGGATTTTCTTTCTGCTCGGCGGTCTTGAAGCATTGTTTATCCGCATTCAGCTCGCGAAGCCGAACAACGATTTCCTTGTCGGCGGCTTGTATAACGAAGTGCTGACGATGCATGGAACGACGATGATTTTCTTGGCTGCGATGCCGCTTCTTTTCGCGTTCATGAACGCCGTCGTTCCTTTGCAGATCGGCGCGCGCGACGTTGCGTTCCCGTTCTTGAACGCGCTCGGATTTTGGCTCTTTTTCTTCGGCGGCCTGTTTTTAAACTGTTCGTGGTTTTTAGGCGGCGCGCCGGACGCCGGTTGGACGTCGTACGCATCGCTAGCGCTCGATTCGAAAGCGCACCACGGTGTCGACTTTTACACGCTCGGATTGCAAATTTCCGGTATTGGAACGTTGATAGGCGGGATTAACTTCCTTGTCACGATCATCAACATGCGCGCTCCGGGCATGACGTTTATGCGCATGCCGATGTTCACATGGGCGACGTTTGTAACGTCGGCGCTTATCTTGTTTGCATTCCCGCCGCTGACGGTTGCTTTGATTTTCATGATGATGGACCGGTTGTTTGGCGGCAACTTCTTTAACCCCGCTGCCGGTGGTAATACGATTATCTGGGAGCACTTATTCTGGGTGTTTGGACATCCGGAAGTTTACATTCTTGTTTTGCCGTCATTCGGTATTTTCTCGGAAATTTTTGCGACGTTCTCGCGCAAGCGCCTGTTCGGCTATTCGTCGATGGTGTTTGCGACCGTGCTCATCGCCTTTTTCGGATTCATGGTATGGGCGCACCATATGTTTACGGTCGGGATGGGGCCGATTGCGAATGCGATCTTTGCCGTTGCGACAATGGCGATTGCGGTTCCGACGGGGATTAAAATTTTCAACTGGCTGTTTACGATGTGGGGTGGAAGCATCAAGTTTACGACGCCGATGTATTATGCAGTAGCGTTTATTCCGTCGTTCGTCATGGGCGGGGTCACAGGTGTCATGCTCGCATCGGCTGCCGCTGACTACCAATACCATGACAGTTATTTCGTCGTGGCGCACTTCCATTACGTCATTGTCGGCGGGGTTGTGTTTGCCCTGCTTGCCGGTACGCACTATTGGTGGCCGAAAATGTTTGGCCGCATGCTGAACGAGACGCTTGGCAAAATTACGTTTTGGCTGTTCTTTATCGGGTTCCATTTGACATTCTTTATCCAGCACTTCCTCGGCTTGACGGGGATGCCGCGCCGCGTCTTTACGTATTTGCCGAACCAAGGATGGGAAACCGGCAACTTGATCAGCACGGTTGGGGCGTTCTTTATGGCAGCCGCGACGGTTATTTTACTTATTAACATTGTGATTACGACGGTAAAAGGCGAAAAAGCGGCGGGGGATGCATGGGGCGACGGCCGCACGCTCGAATGGGCCATCGCTTCGCCGCCGCCGGTGTACAACTTCGCTCAAACGCCGCTCGTGCGCGGTTTGGACGCCTTCTGGCTTGAAAAAATGGAAGGCAAAAAAGAATTGACGCCGGCTGAACCGCTTGGTGACATTCATATGCCGAATTCGTCGTTCTTGCCGTTTGTCATTTCGTTCGGACTGTTTGTTGCAGCATTCGGCTTTACGTACCATAATGACGCCGGATGGGGCTTGCCGGTCGGCGTTCTCGGCTTGCTCATTACGCTCGGTGCGATGTTCTTGCGCTCGGTGATTGATGATCACGGCTTCCACATTCATAAAGAGGAAGTGCTTGAACTTGAGAAGAAGGGGGCGAACGCCTGATGCACGTGGAGGAAAAACTGACGGCCGAGACGTTCCCGGCGGCGCCGGAACGTGCCACCCTTGAGGGGAAAAATAAGTTTCTCGGTTTCTGGCTCTTTTTAGGCGGAGAGACGGTGCTGTTCGCCTCTCTCTTCGCCACCTATTTGGCGCTCAAAGACAAAACGAACGGCGGCCCTTCCGCGGAAGAGCTGTTCCAAATGCCGATCGTGTTTATGGCGACGATGCTTCTGTTAACGAGCAGTTTAACGAGCGTTTACGCCATTTATCATATGAAAAACTTTGATTTTCAAAAAATGCAGCTTTGGTTTGGCATTACTGTACTGCTTGGCGCTGGGTTTTTGGCCTTGGAAATTTATGAGTTTTATGAGTATGTTCATGAAGGCCATAAGTTTACGACGAGCGCCTTCGCGTCCGCCTTTTACACGCTCGTCGGCACGCACGGCGCCCACGTTGCGTTTGGATTGCTTTGGATTTTAACATTGATGATTCGCAATGCCAAGCGCGGGTTAAACTTATATAATGCCCCGAAGTTTTACGTCGCGAGCCTTTATTGGCACTTTATCGACGTCGTCTGGGTGTTCATTTTTACCGTCGTATATTTAATGGGAATGGTGGGGTGAACGTATGGCGAACCAAACGAATTCAGGAAATGAGCGCATCGACTTAGCATATCGCCGCCGGAAAAATGCGGAAGACATGCGCCATCAACTCATCGCCTTCGTGCTGATGATTTTGTTGACGCTCATCTCTTTCGCCGCGGTCGGTTATGAAGAGTTTTCCCATTGGTTTGTCATTCCGTTTATTTTGCTTTTAGCTGGCGTGCAAGTGGCGTTTCAGCTTTATTATTTCATGCATATGAGCCATAAAGGTCATGAGTTTCCGGCTATGTTTATTTATGGAGGCGTGTTTGTCATGCTTCTGCTTGTGTGGGCGTTTACGACGGTCATTTGGTGGTAAGCAAAGGGGGGATCGGTGTTGCAGCACCGGTTTCCCCTTTTTTTAATAGCGCTCATGCGGCGGCATGTAGTATAATGGGGAAAGGACAAGGCAGGAGGGAATCAGTATGTTTCAGTCGTTGCAAATGTTTGGTCCCGTTGCGCTTTGGAGTCCGTTTTTTCTGTTGGCGTTGGCGGCTGTTGCCTTGTTGTATCTCGGAGTCACCGGACCGTGGCGGCAGCGGTTTGGCCTTGATGCCCCCGTTTCGAGGAAACAAAAAGCGTACTTTTTGACAGGAATAGTGCTTCTTTACGTATGCAAAGGCTCTCCGCTCGACTTGCTGGGCCATTTGACGTTCACCGCCCATATGGTGCAAATGGCGCTGCTTTACTTAACAGTGCCGCAATGCTTTATTTTAGGGATTCCGGAGCTGTTTTATGAGCGGATGTTCCGGATTGCAGTGGTGCGCCGTTCGTTTCAGCTGTTGACAAAGCCGATTGTGTCTTTGCTTTTGTTTAATGGGTTATTTTCCTTGTACCATGTCCCAATGGTTTTTGACGTTGTGAAAACGAACATGTTTTTGCATGCGTTTGTCACAACGGTCATTTTCATTGCAGCCTTCCTCATGTGGTGGCCGCTTGTGAATAAACTTTCCGGATGGACGACATTATCCGGGTTAAAAAAAATGGGCTATATTTTTGCCGACGGCATGCTGCTCACACCGGCCTGTGCGCTCATTATTTTCGCCGGCACCCCGCTTTATGAGACGTACACGGATCCGGAAGCATGGATGACCGGGTTGGCGCTTTGCGTGCCGCAGGGGGTGTTGGCGTCGCTTGATTTGACCGGACCGCAAATGTTTTTGTCGATGTCTCCGCTTCATGATCAGCAGCTCGGCGGAGTATTGATGAAAATTATTCAAGAAATTGTATACGGAGTGATGTTGTTCTTTATTTTTAGCGAGTGGTATCGGAAAGAACGAGAAAAAGAACCGAGCATGGATATGGCGCCGCGGCCGACGAAACTGTAAGGCGCCATACGCCATAAAGAGACGAAGGAAAGGGAGAGAAGCCATGGCGATTTTACCGACGATCAGCACAAGCTGCATCGTGATCAGCGCTTTGCTTGTTGCTTACGGCTGGTATTTGATCAGCCGCAAACGGACGGAAGCGCATAAAAAGGTGATGTTGGCCGCCGCCGTCTTTGCGCTGTTGTTTTTCATCATTTACATGTCGCGGACGTTGTTTATTGGCAATACGAGCTTCGGCGGACCGGAGAATGTCAAAGTCTATTATACGGTGTTTCTTATTTTCCATATCATGTTGGCGACAGTGGGCGCCGTATTTGGCCTTGTGACGATCTGGACGGGGCTGAAAGACAGCCGCTCCCGCCATCGCCGGCTTGGGCCGGTGACGAGCATTATTTGGTTCGGCAGCGCTTCGACGGGGGTCATCGTGTATTTGCTTCTTTACGTCCTGTACCCGGGTGGGCAGACGACCTCGCTGATTAAAGCAGTGCTCGGATTTTAGAGGCAAGTGGCATCGGCCGGCCGGATCGCATAACATAACAAAAATAGCTCATACGCTGCGGGGGGAGTGCGGTGAAGACGTCCCGGCATCGGAAGCGGAGCGCCGTAGAAGCGACGCTGTTGACGATTGTCATGATGTGTGTGCGGGAATGGGAAGACGTTGTAATGGACGATTGCGAAATATTTGTAGCTGTTTCACAAGAGGACCGCTGCCGCATCAGCGTGAAGCTATCCGTCCGGTATGGGGCGTCGGTGCTCGCGGTTTGCCGGCAGCTGCAGCAGCAAATTGCCGAGGAGATCGCCGCGATGACGCCATACAGCGCCGAGTCGGTCGATGTGACGGTCAAACGGCTTGTCGCGACGTAAAAACGCATGAGAAAAGAGCTCTCATGCGTTTTTTCTTTACTCTTTCGTCTTTTCAATTTCGCGTTTGACTTGCTCCAATACTTTTTGGCATTGGCCGACAAGGGAAGATGGAAAATGCTCATCTTCGCCATATTCAACGCCATGCGGATAGTAATGTTTCCCTAAAATCGGTGTGAGCAGTTTAATGAGTGCATAGCGCGAGTCGACATCCCCTTCGATCGCGTACCCTTGAACACGCAAATAGTATGTTCCCTCTTTAATCACGTATTTCCGGTCGTATGTGACCCGTTCGTAATCCCACTGCGCCGCGCGTACAAAACCGTGGCGCGCCATGATGTCATCAAGGCGGGACAGTTCAACCGTTTGATTTTCAAGACCGCTATTGTCAAATTTCATGTTTCTTCCTCCTAACAACGCAGGTATGTAAAGCGCCAAAAAGGAAATCGTCCCCTCATTTATAATAGTACGAAAACGGTTTGCATTTCAACGAATTGTTTGCCATTGTTTCCGTTTTGCTTGCATTTTTTCTCGCTGCCGGATGCACAATAAAAGCAGAAAGGAGAGACGGACAATGCAAACGGTGCGGGACATCATGTCGACGGATGTGCAATATTGCACCCCGCTTGACAACATGTATGAAGTGGCTGTAAAAATGCGTGAATTTAATGTTGGCGCCATTCCGATCGTCGATCAAGGCCGCCTCGTCGGAATGATTACGGACCGCGATTTAGTCGTGCGCGGCATCGCGGAAAAACATCCGGGTTCAACGGCGGTGACCGAAGTGATGAGCCGCGAGCTGGTGACGGTGTCGCCGGACGATTCCGTGCAAAAAGCGGCGGACATCATGGCGCGCCATCAAATTCGCCGTCTCCCGGTCGTTGAAGGCGGCCGTTTAGTCGGCATCGTTGCCCTCGGCGACTTGGCGACGAACCGTTATTCGGATGAGAGCGCCGGCCGTGCGCTGAGCGAGATTTCTGAACAACATCGCGTCCATTGACTGAATACGGACAGACATTGTTTCTTGAAGGAAAGGGCGGTCTTTTTGGACGCCCCCTTTTTTTTGCCTGTGAAAAACGGCTATAATGGCAATAAGGAGATTGTTGCAGAAAGCGGGAGTTGCCGTGTGAAATGGTTTTTTCTTTTTTTGTTCTTATTGATCGGGTTTTACTATTTTGTGCCGAGTCCGCCGCCGCAAAGCCCTCCGGAGCAGCCCAAAACAAATGGATACACGCTGAAAGAACCGAAAGCAACCGCCGGCGTCGCTGCGTTGATCGGCCGGCCGGCGCAAGAGGCGAAAAAGCAGTTCGGCGCGCCGGATCGAATTGATCCGTCAGCTTATGGCTACGATTGGTGGGTGTACAGCCGCCGCCCTGAATCGTATTTCCAAATCGGGGTGCTTGGCGGCAAAATCGTCACGGCTTTAGTCGGCGGGGAAAAGGTGAACGTCGAGCCGTTTGCGATTGGCCAGCGTCTGCAGACGATTTTCCAAACGATGCCCGTCCTGTCCAACATTAAGATTACACTAAGCAGCGGGACGTACCGGTTTGAGCTGTCGGAACAAGATTATTCCTCAAGACCGGTCGTTAAAGTGGGAGAGGCGTATGCCCAGCTGTACATCGACCGGTTTACCGGCCGTGTGGCCGCTGTTCGCCTCATGGACGCAGAAACGTTTGTGAAACTGCGGCCGTATGAGCTTGTGTACCGCGGCCGCCTGCCCGCGGCTGCCCCGTTGTCAGAGAAAGAACAGCGGCAGGTCGATGCGGCCAATGCGAAGCAAATTTTTGACTGGACGAACTTGATCCGCCGCCGTCATGAGCTTCCCCCCCTTGTCTGGGACAGCAAAGCCGCCATGGCTGCCGCCAAGCATAGCCAGGATATGCATGACCACCAGTTCTTCTCCCATGAATCGCCGCAATACGGCGATTTATCCAAACGGCTTGGCGCCTTGGGCGTTTCATTTCAGCTCGCTGGGGAAAATATTGCCGCTCATCAAGTAGATGGCGTCGAGGCGACGGTTGGGTGGCTGAACAGCCAAAAGCACCGGGAAATTATGCTGAATGCGGAATTTACCCACCTTGGCGTCGGCGTTTATGCCGATTATTATACGCAAAATTTCCTGACGCCGCTATGAAAATTTGGGCGCACCTTTGCCTGCTGGGCGCGATATGATATGGCAGATAGGCATGAGTGGATGAAAGGGATGAAAACGGTTATGGCCAAGCCTCTGCATCCTTCCGTTGAACAGTTCAAACAGTTTGTCAAAAAACACCCGAAACTCATTCAAGAGGTGCGCAGCGGCAAAAAGACGTGGAAGCAAGTGTATGAGGACTGGTACTTGTTCGGAGAGGATGACGACATATGGGAACCGTACCGAGACGCAGGCGGCAAGGAGAAAAGAGAGGAAAAGGGAGCAAGCAAATGGCTTGATAAGCTCGCGGCGATGCTTGGACAGCTTGACGCGGCAGAAGTGCAAAAACACTTGGCAAGCGTCCAACAGGCCCTCGCTGCGATCCAGGGCATTCTGTCTGAATTTCAAGGAGCCAGTCCGCAACGGCCCAACAAAGAGGAGCATCCGTTTTCGTTTCGCCAAGACTAAAGGGTGGTAGCAATGAGAAGAGATGTATGGCAATATGTGCAGGCAAACCCGATGTTGCGCGCGTTTGTGCGTGAACAGCCGCGCTGGTACCGGCTGCTCGCTCGCCGTCCGCACGAGCTGTCGGCGCTCCAGTTGGCCGCCTTGCGCCATTACGGGCAGACGATCCCCGATAAAGTAGAAAAAATTTCCCAATCGTTGCAGATGGCCTCTCTCATGTGGCAAATGTTTAAAGCGCTGCGCGACTAATTTGGCGGCAAACGGCAAAGACTAGCTCTGAAAGGGAGTGATGCCTTTGCCGAAATGGCTTGTATGGTTCGGGTGTGTGGTGCTGTTATGGGCGTATGCCGGCGGACGGCCGGAGACGGCAGCGGCCGCTGTTCATGCGCCGACAGCGAATCACCCATGGCATGTCAAATATGAAGTGAAAGGGCATGACGTGCTCGTGGAATGTTTGGCCGCGCAATTTCCGTTTCGCAAAGGAGAGGGGGGCGGCCATATCAACGTGTATCTCAATGGACAGAAAATGACGGAAGTGTATACGGCCGCCTTTATCGTGCGCGGCCTGCCAAGCGGAAAGCATATGATCCGCCTTGAGCTCGTCTATAACGATGGAAAGATGACCGGCATGATGCATGAATTTGAAGTGACGATCCCGTAAAGCTCGACAGGAGACAAGGCTATCCGGCAGAGTCTCTTTCTGCCTTCGGATAGTCTTTTTTTTTTTTGCGCTCTTCTTTTCCTTCATGATCTCCTCCCTTTCCATTTTCCTTTTATTCATGGTATGATGAAAGATGGAGGTGCTATATTTGTGAGGATCGCTACTCTCGAGCGCATCGAGATCTTGGATAAAGCAGAATCGTTGGCGAAAATGGTTGTCGAGTCGGAGGTGGCGGATGAATACCGCCGCGCGTTTCGGCGGCTCAAACAAGACCGCCGCGCTCAGCAGCTGATCGCCCGTTTCGTCAAGCTGAAAGAGCGGTATGAGGAGGTGCAGCGCTTCGGCAAATACCATCCCGATTACCGCAACGTGATGAAAGAAGTGCGTGAGGCGAAACGGGAGCTTGATTTGCATGAGACGGTGGCCGCCTTTAAAGAGTCGGAAAAAGCGCTGCAACAGCTGCTTGATGACATTAGCGTGTTGATCGGCAAGGCTGTCTCGGAACATGTCAAAGTGCCGACCGGGAACCCGTACTTCCTGTCAGCCGGCTGTTCCGGCGGCTGCAGATCCGGCGGAGGCTGCGGCTGCCGAGCATAGAAAAAAGGGGAAAGGACTATGTTTCCAAAACGGCAAGGGATTATCGTTTGGCTTCATTCATTGAAATACGGGAAGCAGCTGCGCAAATTCGGCAACATTCACTATATTTCAAAGCGGCTGAAATATGCTGTTCTGTACTGCGACATGGAGCAAGTCGACCATGTGATGAAAAAACTGGCGGCGCTCCCGTTCGTCAAACGCGTTGAGCCGTCGTATCGTCCGTTTTTAAAGCTGGAGTTTGAATCGAAAGGGGAGAAAGAGAAAGACTCCCCGTATCCGCTTGGATGAAAGAAAAGAGCGGGCCTTAGCCCTGCTCTTTTTTTGGCTATTGGAGCGGCGGGATGAAGCGGTTCATTCGCATAATGCCGATTAAGTGCTGATAATATAAGTCGAGTTCCGCGAACATCGTTGACGGCTTGACGTCGAGATGGATGACGCCAAAGCCAAGCTCTTTCGCGGTTTCCGCAAACAAATCGTACCGTTTGTTCGGTTTGACGGAGGGATCGGGAACACCTTCACGGCAAATGTAAAGCGGTTGAAAGTCGCCCGGGTCGGTTGGGTGGAGCACAACAACCAAGGAGACGACCGCCTGGCCTTTTTTCACCGTATGGAAAGCAAAAAAGCCGGATAAACGGTGGCGGTTGGCGCGCGCCAGCTCCATCAGCTCATATATATCGGAATAGCCTTCGCCAAGTTCGATAAAACGCTGGATCATGTACGGTCCTCCTTGCGATCATCGTCCATTCATAACTTTACCGGTCCATTGCAGAAATTGCAATCAAAAAAAAACCTTGCGGACAAACGGATCCGCAAGGCCCTTTCCAATTCCTTGCCTCCGCGCGGGGCGGAACAGGGAACGGAAAGAAAAAGAAAAGGGAGAGGAGAAACCGGAGGAAGAACTTATGGGGAAACGTAAGTCTTCTCCGTCATTGGCAACAACGCCATCTACGGTGTTGCCATTACTCATTATGGACGGTTTTCTGATTTCTATACACGCGGCTATGAAAAATTCTCAAGTTTGACTATAATAAACATGATAAGACGACCATGAAAACAACGAATTAGGTGAACGCAATGAGAGTCATTTCCGGAACATGCAAAGGCCGGCATCTGCAAGCGGTTCCAGGATTGTCGACGCGGCCGACGACCGACAAGG
The DNA here is from genome assembly GCF_013096875.1 of Geobacillus sp. DSP4a. NCBI lineage: Bacteria > Bacillati > Bacillota > Bacilli > Caryophanales > Anoxybacillaceae > Geobacillus > Geobacillus sp. DSP4a. The sequence continues at coordinate 79,026 of NZ_SDLD01000001.1, forward strand.
TGAAAGAAGCGGTTTTTAATATGATCGGCCCGTATTTCGCCGGCGGCATCGGCCTCGATTTGTTCGCCGGCAGCGGCGGCTTGGGCATCGAAGCGCTCAGCCGCGGGCTTGAGCGCGTCATTTTCGTCGATCATGACGGAAAGGCCGTGCAGACGGTCCGAAAAAACGTTGCCGCCTGTGGACTTGAGCGCCGGGCGGAAATTTACCGCAACGACGCCGAGCGGGCGTTGAGGGCGGTGGCGAAGCGAGGCCTGCGCTTTTCCGTCATCTTTCTCGATCCTCCGTACAAGGAGAAAAAGTGGCCGGCGCTGTTATCGTTTATCGCCAGCCACGATTTGTTGGAGGACGATGGCGTTGTCGTTGCCGAACATTTGGCTGAGGCCGAGCTGCCGGAAGAAGTCGGCCGCTTGAAGCAGTGGAAGCGGGAAACATACGGCATCACCGGCGTCACTATTTACCGCCGGACTGACGAACAGAAAGGGGACGAACGCGATGGCGAGCATTGCCGTTTGCCCGGGGAGCTTTGATCCGGTGACATACGGGCATTTGGATATTATCAAACGGGGGGCAAAAGTATTTGACAAAGTTTATGTGGCGGTGTTAAACAATTCCTCGAAAAAGCCGCTGTTTACGGTTGAGGAGCGGATGGAGCTGCTGCGCGAGGTGACGCGGACGCTAGAAAACGTGCATGTCGAATCGTTTCACGGCCTGCTTGTCGACTATGCCCGCAGCAAAAACGCCACCGCCATTTTGCGCGGTTTGCGCGCGGTGTCTGACTTCGAGTATGAAATGCAAATTACATCGATGAACCGCGTCTTGGACGAGAACATTGAAACGTTTTTTATGATGACGAACAGCCAGTATGCGTTTTTGAGTTCGAGCATCGTCAAGGAGGTCGCTAAATATAACGGCGACATCTCCGAACTTGTGCCGCCGGTTGTCGAGGCGGCCCTGAAGCGGAAATTCGCCTCGATGGCCGCCGATTGACGGCTAGGAAAAGGCTGTTCTGTCCAAGGGCGGAACCGATCCGCCGATCCCTTATTTTGCCGGCGGAGAAGCGGGATGCAAAAGCATCGAGAGCCGCCCCGGCGGCCGGATGGCGCCGCGGGGCCGGCAGCGCGGGCAGTCACAAGCGTCCGCGCGTTTTGTTGCTTGCGTTGGCGGCGAGCCATATATAAAGGCACAGAAACAGCATCGTGGCCAGCGGCCCATAGTGCTGCAGCCATTGCCATCTTTCGTGCCAGACGCTCTCTGCGGCGGCGTGCCAAAACACCGGAATGTTGCCGGTTTCGTTGCCTGCCGCCCGAAGGTACAACGGCTCCCAAAGCAAATATGTAAATGAAGCCGCAAAAACTCCATGCAGAAAACGGGCGATGAAAAACGGTTGAAAGCGGATGTTGGCCTCAGCGAGAATGCTGGCCACTTGCGCTTGAACGGAAAAGCCACCGAAAGCCAAGACGAAGCTGACGGCCACCGCCTTTTCCAGCAGCTCGGCTTCATCTGTCTGGCTGATCATTTGGCTGCCGAGCGTAATTTCAAACAACCCGGAAAAAATCGGAATATCAAGCTGCTCCGGAAGCTGGACGAGCCGGAGCAGCTGGCGCAGCAAGGGGGCGAGCTGCTCGGTCAAGTGCATCATATACAACAATTGGTTGACGACGGAAAAGAGAATAATAAAGCCGCCGATCATCAACAACGTTTGAACGGAAGAGCGGACGGCATCGCCGAGCAGCTTGCCAAGCGGCTGTTCATTCTTCAGCCGCGTTTTGTGGAGCGTGCGCAGCGCATACGGGAGCGAAAACGAGCGCGGCCGCCGCTTCGGCTGCCCCCGTTCTTTCCGGATGCCGTGAAAGCGCATCACTAGTCCGACGGCAATGTTCCCTAAATAATGGGAGGCGGCCAGCAACAAACCAAGCTGCGGATTGTTAAAAAACCCAGCTGAAACAGCCCCAAATATAAATAGCGGGTTGGAAGAATTGGTGAACGAAGAGAGCCGCTCGGCCTCGATGGTCGACAGTTGTTTTTCTTGATACAGGCGGGCGGTCAGCTTCGCCCCCGACGGGTAGCCGGATGCCATCCCCATCGCCCAGGCAAACCCGCCGACGCCTGGGACGCGAAAAAGCGGGCGCATCAGCGGCTCCAGCAAGACGCCGAGAAAGCTAACGACGCCAAAGCTGATGAGCAGCTCCGAGACAATGAAAAACGGCAGGAGCGACGGGAACACGACTTCCCACCACATATTTAACCCGCGAATGGATGCTTGGAGCGACTGTTTTGGATAACAAATGAGCGAAAAGGCGAATAACGTCACAGCGGAAGCGAGCAGCGCCGTTTTCAGTTTCGCTCCCCAGTTTCGCTTCAATGTTCTCCCCCCCTTTTTTTTGCCGTGCGGCCTTGCGCGGTACAACCTCATATAACCTAATATACGAGCATAGGGGGGCGGTTTAGACCATAAGATGAAAGCGAGGGAGCGCCGCAGCAAAGGGGGGAGAATCGTGCCGCCGAAGATCGGATTGGCGCTCGGGTCAGGGGGCGCGCGCGGATTTGCTCACCTCGGCGTATTGAAAGTGCTACAGGAGGAAGGAATCCCTATTTCTTATTTGGCGGGCAGCAGCATCGGCGCGCTTGTGGCTGTCCTTTATGCGAGCGGCCACGGCCTCAGCCGCCTTTATCGGCTCGCCAAGTCGTTCCGGCGCAACGATTTTCTCGATTGGACGGTGCCGAAAATGGGGCTGATCGCCGGTGAGCGCATCACCGAATTCATTCGTTTGTTGACGAAAGGGAGGCGGATTGAAGAGCTTTCTCCGCCGGTGGCGGTCATCGCCGCTGATTTGCAGACGGGGGAAAAAGTCGTGTTTCGGCAAGGGGATGCGGCCCAAGCTGTGCGGGCGAGCATCTCGATCCCCGGCATTTTTGTGCCCGCGGCGGTGGACGGGCGGCTGCTTGTTGATGGCGGTGTCGTGGACCGCGTGCCGGTATCGGTCGTTCGGGCGATGGGGGCTGATCTTGTCATCGCGGTCGATGTCGCCCCGTTGAACAAAGAGGCGGAAATTGCCTCGCTTGTGGATGTCATTTGGCAGAGCCTTGATATTTTGCAAGCCGAGCTCGTCGCCCATCGGGAACTCGCCTCGGACGTGATGATCCGGCCGCGCGTAGAGCAATACAGCTCGCGGGCGTTCACCCATATCGAAGACATTATTGCCCGCGGCGAAGAGGAAGCGCGGAAACAAGCCGGGGCGATCCGCCAAGCGATTGAACAGTGGAAGGAGCCAAAGCACCAATGAAGAAACGAACGTATATAGCGGCGTTTTTCTTTGGCGCCGTCCTTGCCGTTTTGCTTATTTTTATGAAATTGCCGTATTACGTGACGATGCCGGGAAGCGCGCAAAAGTTAACGCCGCTTGTTCATGTCGAGCACGGCGACCGCGATGCGGGGGCGTTCATGTTGACGACGGTCCGCATGGGGCGGGCGAACGTCATCGCGTACTTGCTCGCCCATATCCGCCCGTTTTATGAGCTGCATCCGGTTGAAGAGATTAAACAGGAAGGGGAAAGCGACAAAGAATATACGATGCGTCAGCTAGAACTGATGGAACAGTCAAAGGAAGCGGCGATTGTCGTCGCTTACCGGCACGCTGGAAAGCCGGTTTCATATGAGCCGAAAGGTGTGTATGTGATGAACGTTCTCCCTGACATGCCGGCGGAGGGACGCTTGCAGGCCGGCGACCGCCTCGCCGCGGTCGACGGCCGGCCGTTGACAACGTCGGAGCAAATCATCGACTACATTCGGAAGAAAAAAGAGGGAGACCGCGTCCGCATCGCGTTTGTCCGCGAGGGGGAGCGGCGGGAGGTCGAGCTCCGGCTGAAGCCGTTCCCGCACCATCCAAACCAAATCGGCCTTGGGGTGACGCTCATGACCGATTATGACGTCCGCACCGACCCGCCGGTTGACGTTGACTCGGAACAGATCGGCGGTCCGTCGGCGGGGCTGATGTTTTCGCTTGAAATTTACAATCAGCTCGTTGAAGAAGATATGACGAAAGGCCATAACATTGCCGGCACCGGAACGATCGACATTCATGGGCAAGTCGGCCCGATCGGCGGTGTTTCACAAAAAGTCGTGGCCGCTGACCGCGCGGGGGCGGAAGTGTTTTTCGCTCCGAATGAACATGGCTCCCCGTCATCGAACTACCGGGAGGCGGTGCAGACCGCGAAAAAAATCGGGACGAACATGAAAATCGTCCCGGTCGATACGTTTGAAGATGCGATCCGTTATTTGCGCTCCATGCCGGAAGCGTAAATGGGGGTCGTTGCGTATTCTTCTTTGAGCGCGGCGCTGTACAGCGGCTCAGGAAGGGCGGCTGCATAGACGGCGGCCGCCCTTTTTTCTTGCTCGTAAAGCGGATCGCCGTTCAATTTAGCCGCTTTCGTAATCAGCGGCAGCGCCAGCTCTTTTTTCACCCGCTGCAAGTAGCGGCGGCCGGTTTCGCTCATGCCGAGCAGCCTGATGTATGTAGGATCGGATGTCTTCGTTTGTTCTTCCTTTGTGAAGTTGGTCAGCACGTGCGCGCACATTCGCTGCAGCCTTGTCCACGTGTACCGTTTCGTTTTGACGGCGGCGATGAAAGAAGCGAACGTTTCGGCAACGGTAATTTTTTCTTTCAACCGGTGCTCCACGCCTTCCTCGATTCCGGCCGTGCGGCGCAGTTCCTCCTTGGTTGCCGTCAGTAGCCGATACTTCAAGAGCGGAAAATACGCTTCCCAATCATGCCAGCGCCCATACGTTTGCCGGTATTGGCGCAGCTGCTCGAGCGTCGTTGGAGGGACGTATGGCGCAATCGACGCAAGCTGCCCAGTTTGTCGCAGCGTCTTTCGCACGCTTGTGGCGCTGGCGATCGATGGATGGGAAAACGACTCGTCATGATAGCCAGCGGCGAGGCGGGGAATCGTGCGCGGCATGATGGAGAGCTTGTGCCGCCAAATGGCTTTCACGTAGGCTAATCCGAGCACGTTGTTTGGCTGCGCCAAATCAAGCGGGACGGAGCGGAGCTGATCCCACGCCTTGGCATTCGCTTTCGGAAAGCTTTGCCCACGCTGAAGTTCGGCGCGGACGAGGGCGTCAAACTCCTCTTTTTGCGCAAACAACGTCTTCGCGGCGGCTAAAAAAGCAGCAATGTCGCCGGATTCGCTCCCAAAGCAAAGCTCTTCGCAGCCGAGGGCATCGAGCAGCCGCACCGCTCCATCGGCAAATCGCTCCGCCGCCTGAACGGCGAAGGCATATGGCAGTTCAATGACGAGATCGACGCCGGCTGCCAGCGCCATTTTGGCCCGCGCCCATTTTGAAACAATGGCCGGCTCGCCGCGTTGCAGAAAATTTCCGCTCATGACGGCGACGAGGCAGTCCGCTCCTGTCTTTTCACGCGTCTCTTGCAAGTGATATCGATGGCCGTTATGAAATGGATTGTACTCGACGATCACGCCAACAGCTTTCATGGCCGCTTCCCCCCATGGAACGGACGTCGTCCGGCGCTGAAACGATGGCTCGTCATAAGCGCACCTCCTGTCTCTCATCTAGTATGGAACATGCGGCGGCAAAGATCAACCCGGGAAGGGCGTCGTGATGTTGTCGTCCGGTTTTGGCGGAACGCGTCGAGCCGCCGGAGGCATATGTGCATGCAAGCAACGGAATTTGGAAATGATGGAAGTATGCCTTTCCTGTTGCCTCTTCTTTTTTCAGGCGGCCGGATGGTTGTAAAGAAAAAACATTGACAAAAATAGAAACGGAACGTATAATTTTACTCGTTGCCTTGAGGTGATTGTATGAAATGGACGGTTCAACAGCTTCGCCGTTTTCAGCACAAGGAAATGGCGATTGACGAGACGGTTGACGTGTCTGATTTGAAACAAATCGACACGTTGATCCGCGATATTTCGCTTGTCCGCGTTCAAGGGAAAGCGGACGTCGGTTCGACAAAGTTTACATTTCATTTGACGCTGTCAGGAACGATGGTATTGCCGTGTTCGCGGACGCTCGTCGACGTGACACACCCGTTTTCCATCAAGACGACGGAAACGTTTTTTGTTGATGGCGGCGACGTCGCTGAAACGGATGAAGACACCCATATCGTAACTGGAAACACGGTTGATTTAAACCCAATTATTCGCGAGCTCATCCTGCTTGAAATCCCGCTGCAGCTCATCGCCGACAACCCGGGGGCTGACGGGGCGCCGCAACACGGGGAAGGATGGGACGTTCTCACGGAAGAACAATGGGAAAAAACGCTGGAAGAGCGGGCGGCGAACAAGGTCGACCCTCGTCTGGCAGGATTGGCTAAGTTTTTTGATGGAACGAAAGAAACTGATGGCTGACCGGCGTTGCCGGCCGATGGCGCCGACCAGAACGCGCACCGTCCGGCAGCTGCCTTGCCTGCCGGCGGACTGCCTTGAACAAGCGGCTGCCCGTCGGCAGCGATACGCTGAATGTGCCGGACAAGGAGGTGGAAAACGATGGCAGTACCTTTTAGAAGAACATCGAAAACGAGAAAACGACTGCGCCGTACACACTTTAAACTGCAAGTGCCGGGCATGGTGCAATGCCCGAACTGCGGCGAATGGAAATTGGCGCACCGCGTCTGCAAAGCATGCGGTACGTACAAAGGAAGAGATGTCGTCAACAAATAATGGCCGACATCAAGCGACAGGCTGTCCGAAAAGCGGGCAGCCTTTTTTATTGGCAGTGAACAATCGACAACGTACGTCCACGCGTTTGTTTTTTTTCGCTGCTGGCAGGAAAAAGGGGGGACGATGACCAATTGTCATAAAATAAAGGAGGAGTGCTGATGGAAGCGATGATGGAGCAGCGTGACGGCGTCGCCTTGTTTACGATTTGCCGTCCCGAAAAACGGAATGCAGTCAATTTTGCAGTGATGGAGGCGCTTGAGGGAGCGCTGAGCGAGGCGGAAGCGGATGAGCGGGTCAAAATATTTGCCATCACGGGCGCTGGCGATGAGGCTTTTTGCTCGGGCGGCGATTTACACGAGTTCGGGCCTTTGCGCGGCGCTGAGGCGAAACAGATGCTGACGCGCATGGGGGAGGTGCTCTACCGGCTGCTGACGTTTCCGAAACCGACGGCCGCGCTCGTCAATGGCGCCGCGATGGGAGGGGGCTGCGAGCTGGCGACGGCCTGCGATTTCCGTTTTGTCAAAGAAGGAAGCCGAATCGGGTTCATTCAAGGGCGGCTCGGCATCACAACCGGCTGGGGCGGCGCCTCGATGCTGTTCGGCAAACTGCCGTACGCGCGGGCCCTCGATCTATTGCTGCGCGCTGAACCGATGACAGCGGAAGATATGGAAGCGTGCGGGTGGGCTGATGCGGTCTTGGCGGCTGACCACTGGCGCGAGCAATGGCAGGCGCGGCTCGCCCTTTATGCCGCGCGGTCGCTCGCTGTTTTAGAAGCCTATAAGGCGGCAGCGGGCGAAAAATGGCGAACACCTTGGTTTCGTGAGCAATTTTTCGCTGAAATCGACCGCTGCGCCGCACTATGGGGGTCGGTTGAACATGAACAGGCGTTGCGTCCTTTTTTTCGCAAGCAGTAATTTTTTCCTTCTACTGTTTCTATTAGCCGCATACATATAATGACAAAGCGGCGATGAGGAGGGAAGGGAGATGACCGGAGTACGCCAGGACGCTTGGACGAAAGAGGAAGATGAACTGTTGGCCAACGTTGTGCTTCAATATATTCGCGAGGGCGGCACCCAGCTAGAAGCGTTTGCTGAGGTGGGGCGGCGCTTGTCGCGGACAGCGGCAGCGTGCGGGTTCCGCTGGAATTCGTACGTTCGCAAGCAGTATAAAGAGGAAATTGAACAGGCAAAGCAAGAACGGAAAACGCGAAAAAAAGAGGCGGCATCGGTAAAAGAAGGCGGGGTACAAACGGAGATGGAAGCGGCAGCAGAGAGCAAACTGTCATGGACGGAAGTGCTCGCTTTTTTGCAAGCGGAAGGGCAAAAAGCGCGCGACGCCCGGCGGACAGCGGATGAAAATCGGGCGTTAAAAAACGATATGGAGCAGCTGCAACAAATGGTGACAAAGCTGCAAATGGAAAAGGAAGCGTTGCAAAAGCAGCTGGCGGCCGTCCAAGAGGAGTATAAAACGTTGCTCGCCATTATGGAGCGGGCGCGGAAAATGGTGGCGGGCGCCGAAAAACAAACGGAGCCGGCGGCTGAGGGCGTCGGGGAAGGATAAAAGCTGGCCTTTGGGCCGGCTTTTTTTTCTTAACGGATGACGGGGACATTTGCTAAAATAAGGCTAACGCAATTTGGCGGGAAAGCGGGGGAGACATGTGAACATTGGCATTGTCGGCGGCGGGGCGGTCGGCCTGCTTCTTGCCGCTTATCTCGGGCGGCGCCATAAGGTCACGGTGTATACAAGGCGCTTGTCTCAGGCGAGGCAGCTTGCTGAATGCGGCGTCGCCCTGAAAAAAGAAGGAAAAACAACGGAGACTGCCGTTCAAGCAAGGCCGTTTGCCGGGGCGGAACTCGTTGAGCCGCTTGTGTTTGTGACGGTTAAACAATATGATGTGGCGGATGTCTGCTCCCGGCGTGATTCGTTCCGCCGCGTCGGCACGATTGTTTTTTTGCAAAACGGGATGAGCCATCTCGAACAGCTGTCTGTTTTTGCTGACAAAAACATCGTCGTCGGCGTTGTGGAGCACGGCGCGTTCAAGCTTGACGATCGGACGGTTGCGCACACAGGCGCCGGCAAACTGACGCTCGCCCCCTTCTATGGGTCGCCTGCTGCGGCCGCCGGGCTGGCTGGAGATCGAGAGTTTCCCATTGAATGGGCGGACGATTGGGAGCGCATTCTTGTCGACAAACTTGTCGTCAATGCGGTCATCAACCCGTTGACGGCGCTGTTGCAAGTGAAAAACGGCGAGCTTCTTGAGGTGGCGCCGTATCGGGACATGATGGCGCAGCTGTTTGATGAAGTGCGGCGGGTGTTGCCGCTTCGTGACGCCGGACGGGCGTGGGAGCGGATCGTTCATATATGCCGGAACACGGCGGACAATTATTCGTCGATGTATATGGATGTGGCAAACGGGCGTCGGACGGAAATTGACGCCATTTTAGGCTATGTGCTGAAGCAAGGGGAAGCGCGCGGCGTTGCGTTGCCGCTCGTCCGCTTTGTGTATTGCGCGCTGAAAGGGAAGGAAGGGGGGAGCCGCGATGGGTGACTGGCTCGCGCCGGTGTTGGCGACATTCGTCACACTGCCGCTGTTGCTGTTTTGGCTCGTCTATGCGGCCATGCGCCTGTTTGGCGGGCGGAAACGGGCGGCATTTTACGCGGCGGTCAACGCGGCGACCGCGTTTTTCATCGCCGCCGTCTATTTTTTGCTTGCCGTGCTGTTCGGAAAGTCATATTTTGTCCATCTTCTTCTCTTTTTGCTCGGATTGCACGCCGCCATCGCACTCGGCTACTGGCGGAAAAAGGCGGATTTTCACCTGGCGGCGGTGTTTCGTCTATTTTGGCGGGCCAGTTTTCTCATTTTTGCGTCCCTTTACGCCGGCCTGCTCGTCTATGGCATGATGGCGCGCATCGCTGCCGTCCTTTGAGCAATCATTTTTTCCTCTTGGCGCCGAACGTGCTATACTCATGAAAGAATACATAAGAAAGGGAGTTTTCGCCATGGAGGTTCACGAAATTCCGCTGCCGGCGGCGACAAAGCTGGCGGCCGATTACATAACCGGCGCGTTTCCGGCTGAGAAAGGGTTTGACTACGTTTGGGCTGATGATCAGGCGTTTCGCCGCCGGTTGTCTCATTTGCAAAAACGGACATACGACCGGAGCGGGCTTGCCGATTATTTAGACGCCTATCACCGTCGGTTCTCGGCAAGCAGGGCGACGATGCACAATATCGACAAGCTGCGGCAGGAGAACAGCGTCGTTGTTGTCGGCGGACAGCAAGCCGGGCTGTTGACCGGTCCGCTTTATACGATCTATAAAATCATCACCATCATCCAGCTCGCCAAAGAACAGGAACGGAAGCTTGGCGTGCCGGTCGTGCCGCTGTTTTGGATCGCCGGCGAGGATCATGACATCGCGGAAATCGACCATGTGTATGTGGTAGAGGGCGGCGAAGTGAGGAAAGCGCTATATCCGCACAAGCGGAAGGAAAGGCGGATGGCAGCCGACGTCCCGCTTGATCATGAGCTTGCCGGCGCGTGGATCGAACGTGTCGTGAAAACGTACGGGGAGACGGACGTGACGAACGAACTGCTTTCCTTTCTCAAGACATGTTTGGATGAGGCGCGCACGTTTGTCGACTTTTTTGCGGCGGTTGTCTTGCGCCTGTTTGCTGCTGACGGATTGGTTGTCTTGAATGCCGGCGATGCGGCGGTGCGCCTTCTTGAGCGCCGTTTTTTCGCCGCGCTCATTGACCGCCATCGCAGCGTGACATCGGCCGTGTTGGCGCAGCAAGAGGCGTTGCGCGCGCTCGGGTATGCGCCGCTCATTGAGATAGCGCCCAACGCGGCCAACTTGTTTTATTACAACGGCCATGAGCGCCTGCTTTTGCACTATGACGAAGAGCGCGGCGCGTTCCGCGACAAGGCCGGGCATATCGTCTTTGCGAAACAGCAGCTGCTTGAGCTTGCCGAGACGAAGCCGCACTGTTTAAGCAACAATGTTGTCACTCGTCCGCTTATGCAAGAGTATTTGCTGCCGACGCTCGCTTTTGTCGCCGGCCCGGGAGAAATCGCCTATTGGGCGGAGTTGAAGGAGGCGTTTTCGCTGTTCGGATTCGAAATGCCGCCGGTGGCGCCGCGCCTGCAGGCGACGATCGTCGGCCGTTCGCTGCAAACCGATCTCGCTGATCTCGGTCTCGAAGCCGCCGACGTATTGGCCGGGCGGCTCGAAGCGGCCAAGGAGCGATGGCGGAAGGAGACGGCTGAAGTTCCGCTTGCCAAGGCGTTTGCGAAAGCGAAAGCCGACATCGAGGCGGCGCATCAGCCGCTGCGCGCGCTTGGCATGGAGATTGACCGCGGATTGGAAGGATTGGTGGCGAAAAATGCCGCCATCATTCAGTCACAAATCGAGTTTCTTCAGCAAACGTTGGAGCGGGCGCTTTTGCGCAAACATGAGACGACATGGCGCAAGTTTTGGCGCGTCGAAACGGCGCTGCGGCCGAACGGAGCGCCTCAGGAACGGGTTTGGAACGTGTTTTACTACGTGAATCGTTACGGATTTGATTTTGTAAAAAAACTTTCGCTGATCGACGCCCCTGGAAACGGAATGCATAAAATTGTATATATATAAAGCTTTTTCAAAGAAAAAGTCGAAAAGAAAAATCCTGTTTCGAGCAGGATTTTTTTTTTGTGGAATGAAATAGTAACAAAACAATCGCCACAGGTTTGGAAATAAAAGTAAAAGGAGGTTGGAACTAATGGCTCCATCTGGGGATGTCCGACAAAAATAAACAAAAAGGGACGTTTTTTTACAAAAAAAGCTAAAATTTTGTCCGTCTTTGCGATATAATAAGGAAGCAGCGTTTGGAAGCAGCAAAGGTGGTGGACATGTGTTTGAACATACAACGGTGCTGTTAAAAGAAGCGGTTGACGGACTGAACATCCGCCCGGACGGCGTCTATGTCGATTGTACGTTGGGCGGCGGCGGTCATAGCGACTATTTGCTTTCCCGCCTCTCAAAACGCGGAAAGCTGTTTGCCTTTGATCAAGACGAAACCGCCATTTCGTATGCGCGTGAACGGCTCGCTCGTTATGGCCAGCAAGTGCAGTTTGTGCACCGCAACTTCCGGTTTTTGCAAGAGGAGCTTTCCGCCCGCGGCGTCGCTGCCGTCGACGGCGTGCTGTTTGATTTGGGCGTTTCATCGCCGCAGCTCGATGAGCCGGAGCGCGGCTTCAGCTACCAGCACGACGCGCCGCTTGACATGAGGATGGACCGCAAGCAGCAGCTGACGGCGGCGGAGATCGTCAACCGTTGGCCATATGAGGAGCTTGTGCGCATTTTTTTCCGGTACGGCGAAGAAAAATTTTCAAAGCAAGTGGCGCGCAAAATCGAGGAGGTGCGGCGCGAGAAGCCGATTGAAACGACCGGGGAGCTCGTTGAGGTCATTAAGGAGGCGATTCCAGCGCCGGCGCGCCGCAGCGGCGGACATCCGGCCAAACGCATTTTCCAGGCGCTCCGCATCGCAGTCAACGATGAGCTCGAGGCGTTTCGCGAAGCGCTTGAGCAGGCGATTGACTTGTTGGCGCCGGGAGGACGGGTGAGCGTCATTACGTTTCATTCGCTCGAAGACCGCATTTGCAAGGAGACGTTTAAAAAAGCAAGCGAGAACCCGCCATTGCCTCCAGGGCTTCCAGTTCCCCCCAATGACTACCGCCCTGTGTTGAAAATTATTACAAAAAAACCGGTCGTTCCTTCTGCTGAAGAGGTGGAACGGAACCGCCGCGCCCGTTCAGCCAAACTCCGCATTGCTGAAAAACTGCCGCGCGGCTGAGAAAATAGGTGAGGAGAAACAGGAGGGAAACGCTGTGAACCATTTGGCAGTCAAAGTAGCACGCGAACAAAAGCATCCGGCCGCGCCGCCGAGCCAGAAGCCGCAGCGAAAACGGCGCCTTCGGCTGACGCTGGCTGAGAAGCTGTTGATCGTTTCGTTTTTGCTGTTTGTCTTTTACGCGGCGGTCCATACCGTCTCAACCCAAGTGCAAATTTATGAGCTTAATAAAGATGTCCAAAAGTTGGAATCGGCCATTGATGAACAAAAGAAAGAAAATAATGACTTGTACGTCGAAGTGCAGCGGCTGAGCGCGTACGAGCGCATTTTGCAAAAGGCGAAAGAGCTCGGTTTGTCGCTCAACGAAAACCACGTCAAAGTCGTACAGGACTGATGGGCGATGGAGGCAAAAAAGCATCGCAACACCCATCGCGGGGCGTTTATTTTGTTTTGCGTGTTCAGCTTTGCCTTTTTTCTTTTGTTTGCCCGCTTTGTGCAAGTGCAGTGGACGGGAAAAGCGGAAGGCGAAGCGCTGGCGGAGATCGCGCAGCAGCAGCATAAGCAGACGCGCACGATTGAAGCGAAACGCGGGACGATTTTTGACCGCAACGGCGCCATTTTAGCCCAAGACGTGCCGTCGTATACAGTCGCCGCCATTGTGGACCCGGATGATCCGCGCCGTGTCGCCGATCCAGAGGAAACAGCGGAAAAGCTCGCTCCGCTGCTTGGCATGGACGTCGAGCAAATGGAGCGCATTTTGACCAAAAAGGCGAAACAAGTCGAGTTCGGCTCCTATGGCCGCAATATCAGCTTCGAGCTGAAGCGGAAAATTGAAGCGCTCCATTTGCCGGGCATCATCTTTACCCGCGACACTGCCCGGTTTTACCCGAATGGCGTGTTCGCCTCGCACGTCATCGGCTACGCGCAAAAAAATGCGAAAAACGAAACGGTCGGCAAAATGGGAGTAGAAAAATCGCTTGACCGTTATTTGCGCGAAAAAGACGGCTATGTGTCGTTTGCCAGCGATGCGAAGGGGTTCCGTCTGCCGGAGGCGAGAGAGCGCACGATTGCAAAGCCGGACAACGGCGCGAACGTGTATTTAACGATTGACGCGAAAATCCAGACGTTTTTGGAAGACGCCATGAACGGCGTAGAAAAGCAGTACAAGCCGAAAAAGATCATCGCCATCGTGGCTGATCCGAAAACAGGAAAAATTTTAGCGATGGCGACTCGCCCGAGTTTTGACCCGAACAAACGCGATATTGCGAACTTTTTAAATGACGCTATTTCCTACCCGTATGAGCCGGGGTCGACGATGAAGGTGTTTACGCTTGCTGCCGCCATTAATGAAGGAGTGTACAACGGCAATGAAACGTACCGTTCCGGCTCATACAAAGTCGGGCCGAACACCATCCGCGACCATAACGATGTCGGTTGGGGGACGATTACGTTCAATGAAGGGGTGCAGCGCTCTTCGAACGTCGCTTTTTCCATTTTGGTGAAAGAAAAGCTCGGGGAAGACCGGTTTTTGCAGTATTTGCATCGTTTCCATTTCGAGCAGAAAACGGGCATTGATTTGCCGAATGAGGCGATAGGGCAAATTCGTTACCGTTATCCGATCGAACGGATTACGACCGGGTTCGGGCAAGGGACGTCAGTGACCCCGATTCAGCAAATCCAGGCGGCGACAGCGATCGCCAACGACGGAAAAATGATGAAGCCGTACGTCATTGAAAAGGTGGTCGATCCAGACAGCGGCAAAGTCGTTCTCGACCACGAGCCGACTGTCGTCGGTGAACCGATTACGGCTGAAACGGCGCGGAAGGTTCGGGAAATTTTGGAAACGGTTGTCACCTCAGAGCACGGCACCGGCCGCCCGTACCAAATTGACGGCTACCGCGTCGCCGGCAAAACGGGGACGGCGCAAATTCCATCCGCTTCCGGCGGCTATTTGACCGGACGGGAAAATTATATTTTCTCGTTTTTAGGCATGGCGCCGGCGGATGATCCACGCCTTCTCATGTATGTAGCTGTTCAGCAGCCGCGGTTGGATGTGACGGAAACCGGAGCGGCGCCTGTTTCGCAAATTTTTACAACGGTGATGAAAAGCAGCCTGCAATATTTGCATATTGAACCGAGCAAAGAAAAATCGGTGGAAACGAAACTAGCGGCGCAACGCGCGCTCGATTCGCTGGTCGGCGAGGCGGCCGTCACGGCGGCGGAGCAGTTGAAGAAAAACGGCTATGTGCCGGTCGTCATCGGCACCGGCCGGTACGTTGAGCGGCAGCTTCCGCGCGGCGGAGATCGTCTTCTTCCCGGCGAGCGGGTCGTGTTGAAAACGGATGGAGCGGCGACGATGCCGGACTTGCGCGGGTTTTCGCTGCGGGACGCCATGAAAGTGGCTCATATACTCGGCCTGCGGCCAAGCACGAAAGGAACCGGCTATGTCGTCAGCCAAAACATCCGCCCGGGAGCACGAGTGCGGCAAGGGGATTATTTGATCGTCGAACTGGCTCCGCCGCGCCAGTGGGAAGAAACGGCGGCAAAGAAAGAACAAGAGGCGGCTGAACGGAAAGAGGCCGGGCCTCACGAGTGATTTTTTGCCGTTCTATAACGGGGCGTACAAGCATATAGTGGAACGAGCCCATCATGAAGGAGGTTCCGCCATATGCGCGTATCGTACGTGACCGTGCGCAAACGGTTGACGATCGTCTTTTTGATCGGCGTTTTGGTTTTTGCCATTATCGATCTCCGTCTCGGCTATGTCCAATTTTGGCTCGGCGATCTATTAGCGGAACGGGCGAAAGGGCTGTGGGGTCGGAACATCCCATTTGAGCCGAAGCGCGGCGAAATTTTGGACCGCAACGGCGTCCCGCTGGCGACGAATATGAGCGCGCCGACGGTGTATGTCATCCCGCGGCAAGTGAAAAATCCGGCGGAAGCGGCAGAAAAGCTGGCGGCGGTTTTGGGCGCTTCGGTCGAATCCGTTTATAAACAAATGACAAAAAACACCTCGATCGTCCGCTTGAAAGAAGGGCGGAAAATTTCCGACGAGAAAGCGGCGGACGTGCGCGCGCTCGATTTGGACGGGGTGTACATTGCTGAAGACACGAAACGCTACTATCCGTTTGGCAGCTACTTATCGCATGTGCTTGGCTTTACTGGCATTGACAACCAAGGGCTCACAGGGCTTGAACTGTATTATGACAAAGAACTGAGCGGAGAGCGCGGTTCGGTGCAGTTTTACTCCGATGCAAAAGGGCGGCGCATGCCCGATATGGCGGATGACTATACGCCGCCGACCGACGGCTTGAACTTGGTGCTCACGATTGACTCACGCATTCAGACGATCATAGAGCGGGAGCTCGATATTGCTGAGGCGAAATACAATCCAGACGGCATCATCGCCATTGCCATGAACCCGAATACGGGGGAAATTTTGGCGATGGCGAGCCGGCCGACGTTTGACCCGGCCGATTACCGCAGCGTCCCTCCGGAAATTTACAACCGCAATTTGCCGATTTGGAGCACGTATGAACCGGGGTCGACGTTTAAAATCATTACGTTGGCTGCAGCGCTTGAGGAGCATAAAGTCAACCTCCTTAAAGACCACTTCTTTGATCCGGGCTACGCTAAAGTGGCCGGCGCTACGCTCCGCTGCTGGAAAAAGGGCGGCCATGGGGAGCAAACGTTTTTGGAAGTCGTACAAAACTCGTGCAACCCGGGATTTGTCGCTTTGGGGGAGCGGCTCGGAAAGGAAACGCTGTTTCGTTATATTAAGCAGTTTGGCTTCGGTGAGAAAACCGGCATTGACCTGCAAGGGGAAGGGACTGGCATTTTGTTTGACTTAAAGCGGGTCGGGCCGGTCGAATTGGCGACGACCGCGTTCGGCCAAGGGGTGTCGGTGACGCCGATCCAGCAAGTCGCCGCCGTATCGGCCGCGATCAACGGCGGCACTCTATACACCCCGTACATCGCCAAAGAATGGGTCGACCCGGAAACAGGGGAAGTCGTACGCCGCAATACACCAAAGGCGAAACGGCGCGTCATTTCCGAGGAAACATCGAAACAAGTCCGCTATGCGCTTGAGAGCGTTGTCGCCCAAGGCACAGGGAAAAAGGCGTATGTCGAAGGCTACCGCGTCGGCGGGAAAACCGGAACGGCGCAAAAAGCGCAAGGCGGCCGCTATTTGCAAAACAACCATATCGTGTCGTTCATCGGTTTTGCGCCGGCGGACGACCCGCAGCTCGTCGTGTACGTCGCTGTTGACAATCCGAAAGGCACGGTCCAATTCGGCGGCACGGTTGCGGCGCCGATCGTTGGCAAGGTCATAGAAGACAGCCTGCGGGTGATGGGCGTGAAGCCGCGCAAAGACCAACTTGAGAAGGAACGGGGCTGGGATGAGCCGAGAGTCATTGAGGTGCCGAATTTGATCGGACTGACAAAAAAAGATTTGCAAGAACAGTTTTTTGACTTAAAATTAGATGTTAGTGGCGAGGGCGATGTCATCGTCGAACAATCGCCGGAGCCCGGGGTGAAAGTAAAAGAAGGCTCGACGATTCGCATTTATTTGGCGAAACGCGAAGCGGCAGAGGAGCGGTAAACGATCTTGCAAGGGGCGGCCGATGCGATGACTCATCGGGTTGGTTGCGCCCCTTTTTCCGCTGTCCGCTCATAGGGCGAGCTATTTATAAGCGAAAGGGATGACTAAGGATGAAATTGCAAACGTTGCTGTCGCGCTTGCCCGGTTTTTGGGTGCATCGCGGGGGCAATCCGGATATCGTCGCGCTCGAAATGGATTCGCGCCATGTCACGCCCGGTTCGCTGTTTTTTTGCCTTAAAGGATTTACGGTGGACGGGCATGACTTTGCGGAACAAGCGGTGGCGCGCGGAGCAGCGGCGGTCGTGGCTGAGCGTCCGCTCGCGGTGGACGCGCCGCTTGTCCTTGTGCCGGACAGCCGGCGGGCGATGGCGATTTTGGCTGATGCGTTTTACGGGCACCCGACCCATCGACTTCATTTAATTGGCGTGACGGGCACAAACGGAAAAACGACGACGACTCATATCATTGACCAGATCGCGAGAAAGGCCGGCAAAAAAACGGGGCTGATCGGCACGGTCGGGATCAAAATCGGCGCCCGTTCTTACCCGGCGGCGAATACGACGCCGGAGTCGCTCGTCTTGCAACGCACGTTTAAACAGATGATCGACGAGGGCGTGGAGTTTGCGGCCATGGAAGTGTCGTCGCATGCCCTTCACCAAGGACGGGTGCATGGCTGCGATTACGATGTGGCCGTGTTTACGAACTTGACGCAAGATCATCTTGACTATCACGGAACGATGGACGAGTATCGGAACGCCAAAGGGCTGTTGTTTGCCCAGCTCGGCAACCGCTACGACGAGCGGCGGCCGAAATTTGCCGTTTTGAATCATGATGATCCTGTTTCGCAATATTATAAACATATGACAGCAGCACCAATCATCACTTACGGTATTCGCACGAAGAGCGATGTGATGGCGGAAGAGATTGCCATGACCCCGTCCGGCATGGCCTTTCGGCTGTGCACGCCGCACGGATCGGCAGTGGTGGAAACGAAGCTCGTCGGCTTGTTCAACGTCTATAACATGCTTGCGGCGGCCGCTGCCTGCCTTGCCTCCGGGTTTTCGCTTGAAACGATTGCGGCGGCTTTAAGGGATGTCGAGCCGGTGTCCGGGCGGTTTGAAACGGTCGATGAAGGGCAAAATTTTACTATCATTGTAGATTATGCCCATACGCCGGACAGTTTGGAAAACGCGCTGAAAACGGTGCGCCAATTTGCGAAGCGGAACGTCTATGTCGTCATTGGCTGCGGCGGCGACCGCGACCGGACGAAGCGGCCGCTTATGGCGCAGGTGGCGGTGCGCCACGCGGATGTCGCCGTGTTCACCTCCGACAATCCGCGCTCGGAAGACCCGCAGCAAATTTTGCGGGATATGGAAGCGGGGGTAAGTGATCAAGATGGAAGGTACGTGACGATTCCTGACCGGGAAGAGGCGATCCGCTACGCCATCCGGCAGGCGCAAGAAGGAGATGTTGTGTTGATTGCCGGTAAGGGGCATGAAACGTACCAAATCATCGGCGGCAATGTGATTGAGTTTGACGATCGCGCTGTCGCCCGAGCGGCGGTGAGGGAGAGAACATGACGATGGTTACGTACGGAATGGTGCAGAAAATTGCGAACGAAGCGCGCGGCATTGTGGACGAAACGATTCGTTTTCACGCGGTGTTTGTCAATCCGGCCGAACAGGTGAAAAAAGGGCTGTTCGTGCCGCTTGAAGATGCGGCGGAAACGCTGAAAACGGCCATCGAGCACGGGGCGATCGCTTCGTTTTGGCCGATCGGAGAGCCGTTGCCGCGCTACATTCCTAATCAGTTTCCGCTCTTTTTCGTCCCGTCGCCGCTTGCGGCGGCCGCCGCGCTGCTTGAGCGGTATTTGCGGGAAGGCGGCCGGGGAACGGAATTTTCGTTTTCGTTCCCGGAAGAAGGCGGGGAGTATGTCCCGGCTGATGAAGCAATCCGCCTCCGGCTCGCCGAGTTGCAGAAACGGTGGCTGGACGCGCGGCAGGCAAAAGGATGTGACGATTCATGCCAGAACAAATAATTGTCATTGCGATGGCTGTTTCCTTTTTGGTCACCGTCATTTTGTCGCCGCTGTTCATCCCGTTTTTGCGGCGGTTAAAATTTGGGCAAAGCATTCGCGAGGAAGGGCCGAAGTCGCATCAAAAAAAATCGGGCACCCCGACAATGGGCGGCATTATGATTTTGCTTTCGATCGTGGCGACAACGTTATGGATGACATCGAGATTGGCCGTCCTGTCGGTGGAAACATATTTATTGCTGCTTGTTACGGTTGGCTACGGGGTGCTCGGCTTTTTGGACGATATGATCAAAGTGGTGATGAAGCGGAACCTGGGGTTGACGAGCCGGCAAAAATTTATCGGCCAGCTCATCATTGCCGTTGTTTTCTTTTTTGTCTACCGGCAAAGCGGCTTTTCGACGGAAGTACATATCCCCGGGACCGGCTGGTCGTTTGACCTTGGCTGGGCTTATGGGGTGCTGCTTTTGCTCATGCTTGTCGGCGGCTCCAACGCTGTCAACTTGACCGACGGGCTCGATGGGCTTTTGGCCGGCACGGCGGCGATCGCCTTTGGCGCGTATGCCGTGTTGGCTTGGAATCAAGGTCAGTACGATGTGGCGGTGTTTTGCGTCGCCGTTGTCGGCGCTGTGCTCGGCTTTTTAGTGTTTAATGCCCATCCGGCAAAAGTATTTATGGGGGATACCGGATCGCTCGCGCTTGGCGGGGCGATCGCTGCGGTCGCTGTCTTAACGAAACTCGAGCTGCTGCTGATCATTATTGGCGGCGTCTTTGTCATTGAAACGCTGTCTGTCATCATTCAAGTCGCCTCGTTCAAAACGACCGGCAGGCGCGTTTTCCGCATGAGCCCGCTCCATCATCATTATGAGCTCGTCGGTTGGTCGGAATGGCGCGTTGTCGTGACGTTTTGGGCCGTCGGCCTGTTGTTTGCCATGCTAGGAATTTATATCGAGGTGTGGATGTAATTGAAACCGACTCTTTTCTATCAACATCGTCGTGTGCTTGTGATTGGATTGGCGAAAAGCGGGGCGGCAGCGGCCCGCCTGCTCGTTGAATTAGGGGCGGAAGTCGTCGCCAACGATCAAAAACCGTTGGCGGAAAACGCGGAGGCGAAGCAGCTTGAAGAGCTCGGCGTCCGCGTCGTTTGCGGCGGCCATCCGCTCGAACTGCTCGATGAGCCGTTTGACCTCGTCGTGAAAAATCCGGGCATCCCGTATACGAATCCGTTAGTGAAAAAAGCGCTTGAAAAAGGGCTTCCGGTCGTGACCGAGGTGGAGCTGGCTTATCACATTTCCGAAGCGCTGTTTATCGGCATTACCGGATCGAACGGGAAAACGACGACAACGACATTGATTTATGAAATGTTAAAGGCGGATGGCCAAGACCCGTTGCTTGCCGGCAATATCGGCTTAGTCGCCTGCGAGGTGGCCAAGGAAGCGAAGCCGGGCCAATGGCTCGTCACCGAACTGTCTTCGTTCCAGCTTGCCGGCATTGATCAATTCCGTCCTACGATCGCCGTCTTGCTTAACATTTTTGATGCCCATTTGGACTACCATGGCACAAGGGAAGCATACGCGGCGGCGAAGGCGAATATTTTCCGCAACCAAACAGAACAAGATTATGCGGTCGTCAACGCGGATGACCAGACCGTGATGGACATCGCCGCCTCGATTCGATCGCAAAAGGTGCTGTTTTCGGCGACGAAGCCGCTCGGTGAAGGGGCGTACGTCGACAATGGCGCCGTTTGCTGGAACGGAGAGCCGATCATCAAGACAGCAGACATTGTCCTCCCCGGCCAGCACAACGTGGAAAACATTTTGGCCGCGGTGGCGGCTGCCAAGCTGGCCGGCGCCAGCAACGAGGCGATCGTTCAAGTGTTGACGACGTTTGCCGGCGTAAAACATCGGCTTCAATATGTAGCCGAAGTCGACGGCCGGCGGTTTTACAACGACTCGAAGGCGACGAACATTTTGGCGACGCAAAAGGCGCTTTCGGCGTTCGCCGGCGAACCGGTGATTTTGTTGGCCGGCGGGCTTGACCGCGGCAATGAGTTTGACGAGCTTCTTCCGTACTTGCGGCAGGTGAAAGCGGCGGTATTGTTCGGGCAAACGGCGGAGAAAATCGGGCGCATCGCCCGGGAGGCGGGAATAGAAACGATCGAATATGTCGATAATGTGGAAAAAGCTGTCCCGGTTGCCTTCCGGCTTTCCGAGCCGGGCGATGTTATTTTGCTCTCTCCGGCCTGCGCCAGCTGGGATCAATACAAAACTTTCGAGGAGAGAGGGGACATTTTTATCGACGCCGTGCATAAGTTGAAATAGAGGGAAAGGGACAGCCCTTTCCTTCTAGTTTACAAAATAGAGGTGTTGGGCATTGCCGCGGAAAAGGTCTGCGCCGGATTTTTTGTTGATTCTTTTAACGTTTTCGCTCTTGGCCATCGGGCTTATTATGGTGTACAGCGCGAGCGCCATTTGGGCGGAATACAAGTTTCACGATTCGTTTTTCTTTGCCAAGCGCCAGCTGTTGTTTGCCATCGTCGGCATTATCGCCATGTTTTTTGTGATGAACATCGATTATTGGACGTGGCGCGACTGGTCGAAAGTGTTGCTCATCGTTTGTTTCGGGCTGCTTGTACTCGTGTTGATCCCGGGCGTCGGCATGGTGCGCAATGGGTCGCGCAGCTGGATCGGCGTCGGGGCGTTTTCCATCCAGCCGTCCGAATTTATGAAGCTGGCGATGATCGCGTTTTTGGCCAAATATTTATCCGAAAACCAAAAGAAGATTACATCGTTTAAACAAGGATTGCTGCCGGCGCTGGCGCTCGTGTTTGCGGCGTTCGGCATGATTATGCTGCAGCCGGACTTAGGGACGGGCACCGTGATGGTCGGCACATGTGTGGCGATGATTTTTGTCGCCGGCGCCCGCCTCAGCCATTTTGTGGGCCTTGGGGTGTTGGGGCTTGCCGGGTTTGCCGCCCTCGTTTTATCGGCGCCGTATCGAATCAAGCGGATTACATCGTTTTTGAATCCGTGGGAAGACCCGTTGGGGAGCGGATTTCAAATCATCCAGTCGCTGTACGCCATCGGTCCGGGCGGGCTGTTTGGCCTGGGGCTCGGGCAAAGCCGGCAAAAGTTTTTTTATTTGCCGGAGCCGCAAACTGATTTTATTTTCGCCATTTTGGCCGAGGAGCTCGGTTTTATTGGCGGATCGCTCGTCCTTCTTTTATTCAGCCTTCTTCTTTGGCGCGGCGTGCGCATCGCCCTTGGCGCCCCCGATTTGTACGGCAGCTTTTTGGCACTTGGCATCATTTCGATGATTGCCATCCAAGTGATGATCAACATCGGCGTTGTCACCGGGCTGATGCCCGTCACCGGCATTACTCTCCCGTTTTTGAGCTACGGCGGATCGTCGTTGACATTGATGCTGATGGCGATCGGCGTGCTGCTCAATATTAGCAGACACGCCCGCTATTAGGCAGGCGGCGGCGTCCGCTGTTTTTGTTTGTTCGGGCGGCTTGCCGTCGAACAGTGCCGGCAAATGTTATAAAAAACGGTCTCTCTCGCGATCTATTTGTGATATAATGAAAACAAGTGCAAAGAACAAGAAAACGGCAGCGGATGCCGTTTGTTTTTATTCGAGCGCAGCCATGGAGCTGCCCGCGGGCAGGAAAGCGGGGAAGGCAATGGAAAAGGGAAAGGTTGTTGTTCTTGAAGACCGCGTCCCAAAACTGAAAGAGCGTCGCCGCCAAAAAGCGAACCGTCGGCTGATTTTGTATTTGTCCTTCTTTTTTCTGTTTATTTTGTGCGTTCTTTACTTCCAATCGCCGTTAAGCGCCGTCAGGCATGTGGAGGTGAGCGGAAACCGCCATTTGCCGGCGGAGCGCATCATCAGCTTGAGCGGCATTACGAAGCGGACAAGCTTTTGGAAAGTGAACGAACAAAGTGTGGCAACGAGGATCGCCCGCCATCCGGAAATTAAAGAGGCAACCGTGGAAAAGAGGCTGCCGAACACGATTGTCATCCGCGTCCACGAATGGCGGCGGGTCGCTTATGTCTACGACCGGCAAACATTTTTCCCGCTGCTTGAGAACGGACGGCTGTTAAAGCAGGAAGCGGTGAAAACAGCCCCGAGCGATGCGCCTGTGCTCGTCGGTTGGAAAAACGGCGACGCCATCGCCGAGATGACTGGACAGCTGGCGGAACTGCCGGCGCCGGTGCTTGGCGCCATGTCGGAAATTCACTACAAGCCGAACAGCGAGTATGAAGACCGCGTCATCGTCTACATGAACGACGGGTATGAGGTAAGTGCGACGATTCATCGTTTTGCGGACAAGCTGTCGCATTATCCGGCGATTGTCGCCGAGCTTGACCGAAATGTCAAAGGGGTCATTCACCTCGAAGTCGGCAGCTACTTTGTCCCGTACGAGCCGCCGAAAAAGGAGGACGATGATGAGACAACAAGCCCATAGCCGCATCCTCCTTACTTTTATTTGCTTTTTATTCGGCGCCATGCTCGGGTTTTCCTACCAACATGCCAAAAACGATCCATCCCGCCGCGAATGGAGCGACAGCGAGTGGAAAAGGGAATACGAGTTTCGCTCGGCGCTGATCGCTTTGCAAAAGGAAAACCGGTCGTTAAAGCAACAGCTTGTCGAAAAGCAAGACGAACTGGCCGCTTGGGAAAAAAAACTGGCCGACCGGCAGACGAACGAAGCCGGGCTGGCGAAAGAAGCAGAACAGCTGCGCATGTATGTTGGAAAGGCGAGGGTGAAAGGAAAGGGTGTAGCAGTCACGCTTTCCGACTCCTCTTACATCCCCTCTGAAGCAAGTGCTACTGATTATATCGTTCACGAACAGCACGTATGGAAAGTCGTTCACGAGCTGCTTATTTCCGGCGCCGAAGCGGTCGCCATTAACGGGCAGCGCATTTCCCATCGCTCCTACATTGTGTGCAACGGTCCGGTCATTGAGGTTGACGGGACGCAACATGCCGCTCCGTTTGTCATTTCGGCGATCGGCGACCCAGATGTGCTGTCGTCTGCGCTCGTCCTGCCAGGCGGCGTCGTCGACGAGCTTGTTCAAGACCATATCGATGTAAAAGTGGAAAAGCAAGAGGCGATTACGCTCGATCCGGTATTCGCGCCCAGACCGTAAAACGGGCAGGAAGGAGCGGTGAAGCGCATTGGAGCGAAAAAGACAGCTGTATTTTGCCGGGATTGCCGGCGTGTTCGGATTGATGCTGGCCGTCGGGATGCGGACGACGCTGCCTTCGGAAGAGCGCGATACGCGCGACATTTGGGAGCTGCGCGCCGATTTGACAAAGGAGCAGAAGCTTGAACAGCAGCTGCTTGAGGAGCTGGAACGCTACGAGGCGAAATTGCGCCATTATCGGCGCGAGGAGCAGGAAGACGGTGAGGCGGCGCTCGAGGAGACGGTCGCCGAGCTTAGGGAAGAAGCCGGACTGACCGAGGTGAAAGGGCGCGGCGTGGTGCTGACGATCGCGCCGTTTGCGGCGGGCGGCTACGTCGGTCCGGTCGCCCAAACGGTGTCGCCGGAGCTGCTGCAGCGGTTGGTAAATGAATTGAACAAATATGGAGCAAAGGAAATCGCCATTAGCGGCGAGCGGCTGACGAACCGGACGGCGATTCGCGATGTCAACGGGGTGACGAAAGTCGGTCGCCGGCCGCTTCAGCTGCCGGTTGAGGTGAAGGCGATCGCGGACGATGCGGACAAGCTGTATAGCGGGTTGACGGTTTCGCCGATTCGGGATGATTTCATCGTCGAAAACTTGGAGCTTTCGATTTCCAAGCCGAAACCGATGATCGCCATTCCGCCGTCAACCGAGCGGCTGGAGGTAAAATACATGGAGACGGCGAGCGCCGGCAAGGAGGAGAAATAGCATGTGGCTTCCGCTTCTCGGATTGTTGCTCGGGTTTGCCGTCGGCGTCCTGGCCGGCTGGGAAGTTCCCGATCAGTATTCCAGTTATTTGTCGATTGCCATTTTGGCCGCCTTTGATACATTAATAGGGGGATGGCGCGCCCATTTACAAGGAACGTACGACGAAACAGTATTTATAACCGGGTTTTTTTTCAATATCATCCTTGCCACAACTTTGACTTTTCTTGGGGTGCATCTTGGTGTAGACTTGTATTTGGCGGCCGTCTTCGCGTTTGGCGTCCGCCTGTTTCAAAACATTGCCATCATCCGTCGCCTTTGGCTTGCCGAATGGGCGGAGCGGCGGGAAAATCGCGAAAAAAGTTAAGCGGAAGACAGGAAAGTGTCTTCCTGTGTTGAATTATATGGAGTAAAACAAAATGCGATGTTCTTGCGAAAATCGCGAGCTGGATATAGACGAAGAGATGGACAGGGAAATTTCAGCCGAAAAAGGAGGTGTCGCTGCTTACTGAAACGCCGGCTGACATCGGCGCGTTTTTAGTAGGCAGATGCCAAAAGATGAGCAGCAATGAGATCGTCGTTAGCCTGGATGTCGGAACATCGAGCGTCAAAGTCATCATCGGGGAAATGTTGGGCAGCTCGATTAACATTATCGGAATCGGCAATGTGAAATCAGAAGGGCTCAAAAAAGGCGCGATTGTTGATATAGATAAAACGGTGCAATCGATCAAGCGCGCGGTCGAACAAGCGGAACGGATGGTCGGCCTTTCGATCCGCCGCGTGATTGTCGGGGTGGCGGGAAGCCATATTCAGCTGCATGACTGCCATGGCATCGTTGCGGTTGCCAGCGAAAACCGCGAAATCAGCGATGAAGACGTTGCCCGCGTCATCGATGCGGCGCAAGTCGTTTCCATCCCGCCGGACCGGGAAATTATCAGCGTCGTTCCGCGCCAGTTTATCGTCGACGGCTTAGACGGCATCCACGATCCGCGCGGCATGATCGGCGTCCGCTTGGAGATGGAAGGGACGATGGTGACCGGAGCGAAGACGATTTTACATAATCTCCTTCGCTGTGTGGAACGCGCCGGTTTGGAAATCAGCGACATTTGCCTCCAGCCGTTAGCGGCCGGTTCGCTGGCATTATCCGACGATGAGCGGCACTTGGGCGCCGCGCTCGTCGATCTGGGCGGCGGTTCGACAACGGTCGCTGTCTTTGAGCAAGGGGCGTTGCAAGCTGTCTCTTCACTGCCGGTCGGCGGGGAGCATATTACAAAAGATTTGGCCATCGGGCTGCGGACAACAACGGAGGATGCGGAAAAAATCAAATTGAAGCACGGGTATGCGTTTTACGACTACGCTTCGGACGAAGAAGTGTTCAGCGTGCCGGTCATGGGCAGCGATCAACACCAGCAGTTCAGCCAGCTTGAGATCGCCGATATTATTGAGGCGAGGATGGAGGAAATTTTGCAAATGGTTCAACATGAAGTGCGCCGGCTTGGCTTTCGCGACCTTCCGGGCGGCTATGTGCTGACCGGCGGCGTGGCGAATATGCCGGGAGTGTTGGAGTTGGCTCACGTCGTCCTAGGGACGAGCGTCCGTGTTGCCATGCCGGATTACATCGGCGTGCGCGACCCGCAATACACGATCGGCGTCGGCCTGCTCAAGTTCGCCTACCGGCAGGCGCAGCTGCAAGGGAAAACCGTCCCGGCGGCGGCCGCGGCGGAGCCGGCCGAGCGCCCGGCGCCAAAACAACAATCGAAACCGAAAAAGAAAGAAGACCATTTCGGGAAGAAGGTCAAGAAATTTTTCGGTTCTTTCTTTGAATAGAGATTGAAATTTTAGGAGGATTTGGCCATGTTGGAGTTTGAGACAACAGTCGATCAGTTGGCAACGATCAAGGTGATTGGGGTCGGGGGCGGCGGCAACAACGCCGTCAATCGGATGATTGAACACGGAGTGCAAGGCGTTGAATTTATTGCCGTCAATACCGATGCACAGGCGCTCAATTTGTCGAAGGCGCCGACGAAACTGCAAATCGGGGCGAAGCTGACACGCGGCTTGGGTGCGGGAGCGAACCCAGAAGTTGGAAAAAAAGCGGCTGAGGAGAGCAAAGAGCAAATTGAAGAAGCGCTTCGCGGCGCCGATATGGTGTTTGTCACCGCTGGCATGGGCGGCGGCACGGGAACTGGGGCGGCGCCCGTCATCGCCCAAATCGCCCGCGAATTAGGAGCGCTCACGGTCGGTGTCGTCACGCGCCCGTTTACGTTTGAAGGGCGGAAGCGGGCGACGCAGGCCGCAAGCGGCATCGCTGCCATGAAAGAGGCGGTCGATACGCTCATCGTCATTCCGAACGACCGATTGCTTGAGATTGTTGACAAAAATACGCCGATGCTTGAGGCGTTCCGCGAAGCGGACAATGTGCTGCGCCAAGGGGTGCAAGGCATTTCCGATTTGATCGCTGTGCCGGGGTTGATCAACCTTGACTTCGCCGATGTGAAAACGATCATGTCCAACAAAGGCTCGGCGCTGATGGGCATCGGGATTGCCAGCGGCGAAAACCGAGCGGCGGAGGCAGCCAAAAAAGCCATTTCCAGCCCGCTGTTGGAGACGTCGATCGACGGGGCGCAAGGCGTGCTCATGAACATCACCGGCGGCATGAACTTAAGTTTGTACGAAGTGCAGGAGGCCGCCGACATCGTCGCTTCGGCGGCCGATCAAGAAGTGAACATGATTTTCGGCTCGGTCATCAACGAAGACTTAAAAGACGAAATTGTCGTCACTGTCATCGCGACCGGGTTTAACGAAAACGTTGCTTCGCAGCCGCGGCCGCCGCGCGCCGGCATCGGGACGGCGCCGAAAGTGACGCCGGCGCCGAAGCGGGAAAAGCGCGAAGAACCGGCGCAAGATTATGCGGCGCTCCGGTCCGGGCAGGCGGAAGACCCGCTCGATATTCCGGCGTTCTTGCGTAACCGCAACCGTCGCCGTTGAGGAGCTATCGGGCATGAACAAGCCGTGTTCATGCCTTCTTTTTTTGCCCTCTCCCCGCGCTTCAAAGGGCGGTTTTCCTCGTTCGCACGTTTCCCCTCGCTTTGACAAAACATTCTGTTTTTCACCACCACCGATTGACAGACTTTCCAACGGGATGTGCTATATACTTGTTTCAGACAAAAGCCGATGGGGCGGGGGAGGGGCTTGCCGGTTGGTTGTGTATCTTGATGTCATTTGGCTTTTGAACGTCTGTTTTGATGCAATGCTTCTTTGGCTGACAGCGCTCATGCTTAAGCGCCCGATCGTCTGGTGGCGGCTGTTGGCCGGAGCGTTGATCGGGTCGCTGCTTGTGGTGCTGCTGTTCACCCCGTTGTCCGCCATCGCCCAGCACCCGCTTGCCAAAATGGCCGCCTCGATCTTGATTGTGCTCGCCGCTTTTGGCTTTAAGCGGCCGCGCTATATGATCGAGAACATGCTGGCGTTTTACTTTGCCACGTTCGCTGTCGGGGGCGGCATGCTGGCGGTTCATTATTTTTTCGCCGAGCAACTGTCCGTGCAGAACGGATTATTGATGATGCATCCCCCCGGGGCGGGCGACCCGGTGAGCTGGCTGTTTGTCCTCGTCGGGTTTCCGGTGTTGTGGCTTTTTTCCCGCCGCCGTGTGGAACAGATTCGCGAGAAAAAATTGCGCTTCGAACATATTGTGGATGTCATTGCTGTTTGGGAAGGCCGGCCCCTTGCCCTAAGAGGGCTCATCGACAGCGGCAACCAGCTGTTTGACCCAGTGTCCAAAACGCCGGTGATGATCGTGGACCGGGAAAAAGCGAAGGACGTGCTGCCCGAAGAGCTGATGGCCTATATGGCAGCCATGACGGTTGACGACCCGCCCGAACAGTGGGCCCATCGTCTTCGTCTCATTCCATACCGCGCAGTGGGCAGCGGCCCGCAAATGATGATGGCGGTAAAACTAGACCGCATCGCGCTGTCATACGAAAACGAGTGGCTTGAGGTGAAACATGGGCTTATGGCCTTAAGTGCAGACCCGCTTTCAGCCGACGGAGAATACGATTGCATCATCCACCCGAAAATGGTGCAGGCGGGAAGAAAGCTGACCGCTTCATAGGTCGTTACTATATCATACTCGCATTTTATCCGTTTAGAAGGGGGATTTTGATGAAAAGATGGAAACTTCGGTTCATGTATTGGCTGTATAAGCTGCTGGCCAAACTTGGGTTGAAGGCCGACGAAATTTACTATATCGGCGGCAGCGAGGCGCTTCCGCCGCCGTTGACGAAAGAAGAGGAAGAGCAGTTGATCGAACGGCTGGCCACCGGTGATGAGACGGCGCGGTCGCTGCTCATTGAACGCAATTTGCGGCTTGTCGTCTACATTGCGCGCAAGTTTGAAAACACCGGCATTCACATCGAAGATTTGATCAGCATCGGAACGATCGGCTTAATCAAAGCGGTCAATACGTTTAACCCGGAGAAAAAAATCAAGCTGGCGACTTATGCATCACGCTGCATTGAAAACGAAATTTTAATGTATTTGCGCCGCAACAATAAAGTGCGGGCGGAAGTGTCGTTTGACGAACCGCTCAATATCGATTGGGACGGCAATGAGCTGCTGCTGTCCGATGTGCTGGGAACGGAAGACGACGTCATTACAAAGGATTTGGAGGCGGACGTCGACCGGCGGCTGCTGCTAAACGCCTTGCACCAGCTGAGCGACCGTGAAAAGCAGATTATGGAATTGCGCTTTGGTTTGTCAGGAGGAGAGGAAAAAACGCAAAAAGATGTCGCTGACTTGCTCGGCATTTCGCAATCGTACATATCGCGGCTCGAGAAGCGGATCATTAAACGGTTGCGCAAAGAGTTCAACAAAATGATGTAGCAAGCGGCGGGAGTGGACGCTCCGCCGCTTTTTTTCGCTCGGACAGGCTGTGCATATTTTTCCCTCCCAGGGAGATACTGAAAACTGACGACTTAGCATCTCCTGATGGGAGGGAACAACTTGACGAGGAACAAAGTCGAAATTTGCGGCGTCGACACTTCAAAGCTTCCCGTCCTCAACAACGAAGAAATGCGGGAGCTGTTTCGCCGGATGCATGAAGGGGATTTGGAAGCAAGGGAAAAATTGGTAAACGGAAACTTACGCCTCGTGTTAAGCGTCATTCAACGCTTTAACAACCGCGGCGAGTTTGTTGATGATTTATTTCAAGTTGGCTGCATCGGACTCATGAAATCGATTGATAATTTTGACCTCAACCAAAATGTGAAATTTTCCACTTATGCGGTGCCGATGATCATTGGCGAAATCCGCCGTTACTTGCGCGATAACAATCCAATTCGCGTCTCGCGCTCGCTGCGCGACATCGCTTACAAAGCGCTGCAAGTGCGGGAACGGCTCATGAGCGAGACGGCGAAAGAGCCGTCGACGGAAGATATTGCGCGGGAACTCGGCGTCGCCCACGAGGAAGTGGTGTTTGCCCTTGATGCCATTCAAGACCCTGTTTCCTTATTTGAACCGATCTACAACGACGGCGGCGATCCGATTTATGTGATGGATCAGCTTAGCGACGAGCGCAACCGCGACAGCCAATGGATCGAAGAAATCGCTTTAAAAGAAGGGCTGCGGCGGTTGAATGAGCGAGAGAAAATGATTATCCGCAAACGGTTTTTCCAAGGAAAGACGCAAATGGAAGTCGCCGAGGAAATCGGCATTTCCCAGGCGCAAGTGTCCAGGCTTGAAAAGGCAGCGATCCGGCAAATGAATAAAAACATCCAAGTGTGAACGGCTGCTGGGGCAGCCTTTTTTCTTTGGCACATAACCGGTTGGGCGGCGTCATATAGATGAAAAAGAGGAGAGGAAAGGCGGGGGACTGAACCGTGATGAGAATTTCCGAGTTTCAAACGAAAGATGTCGTCAATGTGGCCAACGGGAAGAAGCTTGGCAACATCGGGGATATTGACATCGATTTAGATACAGGCAAAATCCGGTCGCTCATTATTTTAGGCTCCGGAAAGATGCTCGGGTTGTTCGGGCGTGAAGAAGCGGTCGTCATTCCGTGGCAAAACATCGTCAAAATCGGAGCGGATGTCATTTTAGTCCGCCTGCATGATGCCGACTGAGCGGCCGGCACAACGGGCGGCGCGCCGCTGGAGCGCAGACGGCCGCGGCGTCCGGTCGCTCGGGCGGCATTGATTGGCGGGATTGCATCAATGTTTCGACAAAATCGCAAATAAAGGTTATCATGAACAAACAAACTATGATAAAATAGGAAAAAAAGTGATAAAAAACTACAAAAACAGCGTGAGGTTGACGCGAATGCCGGACATTTTTCAACAAGAAGCTCAAGGATGGCTCCGCTGCGGGGCGCCCCCGTTTGCCGGAGCGGTCGCCGGGTTGACAACGAAACAAGGCGGAGAAAGCGAAGGGCCGTTCGCTTCGTTGAACATGGGGCTGCATGTCGGCGATGACCGCACGGCCGTCGTCAACAACCGCCGCCGTCTGGCCGATCGGCTTTCTTTTCCGCTCGATCATTGGGTGTGCTGTGAGCAAGTGCACGGCGCCGTGATTCGGAAAGTCACGAAAGGCGACCGGGGGAGCGGGGCGCACGACTTCGCTGCAGCGGTCCGGGGGGCCGACGGGCTGTATACGGATGAGGCGGGGGTATTGCTCGCACTTTGTTTTGCCGATTGTGTGCCTGTCTATTTTATCGCGCCATCGGCGGGCCTAGTCGGCCTTGCCCACGCCGGCTGGCGGGGGACGGCGGGCGGCATTGTCCAAAACATGGTGCGGCTTTGGCAGGAGCGTGAACACATTGCCCCGTCCGACATCTATGCCGCGATTGGACCGGCCATTGGCCCATGCTGTTACACGGTTGATGACCGGGTGATCGATGGCCTGCGTCCGACTCTTCCTGCGGGCGGCCCGTTGCCGTGGCGCGAAACAAGCCAAGGGCAGTATGCGCTTGATTTAAAAGAGGCCAACCGGCTGCAGCTTGCGGCCGCCGGGATTCCAGACTGCCATATTTATGTGTCGGAACGCTGTACAAGCTGTGAGGAGACGTTGTTTTTTTCCCACCGCCGCGACCGTGGGACGACAGGGCGGATGTTGGCGTTTATCGGCCGAAGGGAGGAAACAGCATGACCGTACGCGACAACTTGGCAGCCGTTCGCCAGCGCATCGAGGCGGCTTGCGCCCGCGTCGGCCGCAATCCGGCCGACGTACGCATCGTTGCTGTCACGAAATATATTGATGCCGAAAGGGCGCTTCATGTGCTTGACGCCGGCATTGCCGACCTCGGCGAAAACCGCGCCGGCCAGCTGCTTGAAAAGTATGAACGGATCGGGGACCGGGCGGTGTGGCATTTTATCGGGACGCTTCAGTCGCGCAAGGTGAAGGACATTATCGATAAAGTCGATTACATCCATTCGCTTGATCGCCTGTCGCTGGCGAAAGAAATTGAAAAGCGGGCGGTGCGGCCGGTGAAATGTTTTGTGCAAGTGAATGTATCGGGAGAAGCGACGAAGCACGGCCTCTCTCCTGACGAGACCGTCCCGTTCATCGATCAGCTCCGTTCGTTTTCGCACCTTGAGGTCGTCGGATTGATGACGATGGCCCCGCATACGGATGACGAGGCGGTATTGCGCGCCTGCTTCCGGCAATTGCGGGTCTTGAAAGAGCGCGTTCAGGCGCTCCGCTGGCCGCATGCGCCGTGCACGGAGCTGTCGATGGGCATGTCGAACGATTACGAGATCGCCATTGAGGAAGGGGCGACGTTTGTGCGCATCGGCAGCGCGCTTGTCGGATCATTGTAGGAGGTGAACTTGATGGGGTTGATGAAAAAATTTCGCGATTATTTTTTAGAAGAAGATTACGAAGACTATGAAGAAGAATACGAAGCGCCGCAGCCGGAAGAGGAGGCGCCGCTGCTGAAGGCGGCAAACAAGGCGAACGTCGTCAGCTTGCAAAGCGTGCAAAAATCGGCGAAAGTCGTGCTCGCTGAGCCGCGGGTGTATGCGGAGGCGCAGGAAATCGCCGATCATTTAAAAAGCCGGCGGGCGGTCATCGTCAATTTGCAGCGCATCCAGCATGAGCAGGCGAAGCGGATCGTCGACTTTTTAAGCGGCACGGTGTACGCCATTGGCGGCGACATTCAGCAAGTTGGCACGAAAATTTTTTTGTGCACCCCGGACAACGTCGACGTCAGCGGCGCGATTTCGCTTGACGGCGAGGATGACAGACCGATAAAGAGGTGGTAGCCGTTGGATTATGTGCTTACGTTTTTAACGACCTTGATTCAAGTATACTCGTACGCTTTGATCATTTACATTTTGATGTCTTGGTTTCCGAATGCGCGCGAAACGCGGTTCGGACAAATGCTTGCCGCCATTTGCGAGCCGTATTTGGAACCGTTTCGGCGCGTCATTCCGCCGCTTGGCATCATTGACATCTCTCCGATCATCGCCTTTATTGTCCTTGAATTTGCGACAAGAGGGCTGTATGCGTTGTTTGACATCCTCGAAGCGCAGTTTTAGCAGCCGGACGGAACGCGCGTCGTTTGGCCCAGGCGCAGGCGGGCGGAATAGCGGGAGGAATCCGTTCCGGGTTCCTTTCTTTATGAGGCAAGGTGAATGGGAATGGAGCTGTATCAGCACTTCCGCAAAGAGGAACATCAATTCATCGATCATGTAATGGAATGGAAGGAAATGGTAGAACGTCAGTACGCTCCGAAGCTGACCGATTTTCTTGATCCGCGCGAGCAGCAAATCGTGCAAAGCATCGTCGGCAGCGACGGAGACGTGCGCGTGTCCTTTTTCGGCGGCGCTTTGTTTGTCGAGCGGAAGCGGGCGCTTTTGTATCCGCCGTATTTCGAACCGAATGAGGAGGATTATGACATCGCCTTGTTCGCTGTCCGCTATCCAGGCAAATTCGTTTCCCTTGAACACCGCGACGTCTTAGGAGCGCTCATGTCGCTCGGCTTGCGGCGGGGCAAGTTCGGCGACATTCTCGTCCAAGGAGGAGAGATCCAATTTTTTGCCGCCGCCGAGGTGGCCGATTACATTCGCCTCCATGTCGGGACGATCGGCAAAGCGCCGGTTTCGCTTGAGCTGTTGCCGCTGTCAGCTGCCATGCCGCTTGCCGAAACGTGGGAGGAAGGAACGGTAACGGTGTCTTCTCTAAGGCTCGATGCGGTGCTTGCCCAGGCGTTCCGCCTCGCGCGCGAGAAAGCGAAGACGCTCATTGAAAGCGGGCTCGTCAAAGTGAACTGGAAGGTGGTGGACAAGCCCGATTTTGTATGCGGGCCGGGCGATGTCCTGTCGGCGCGCGGGTTTGGTCGCTGCAAGCTGTTTTCCGTCGAGGGGATGACGAAAAAAGAACGCTGGCGCATCCGGCTGGGCCGTCAAAAATAATCGAATCGCAGCAGGAAATGGGCTGATCGTGTCGAATGAAGGAAGAAAAGGAATGATGGAGACGGAGGTGGCCATTGTGCCGTTAACGCCATTGGATATTCACAATAAGGAATTCAGCCGCGGATTTCGCGGGTATGACGAAGATGAAGTGAATGAGTTTTTGGATCAAATTATTAAAGATTACGAAATGCTCATCCGTGAAAAAAAGCAGCTGGAAGAAAAAGTGGCCGAACTGACGGAAAAATTGAATTACTTTTCCAACATTGAAGAAACGTTAAATAAGTCGATTCTTGTGGCTCAGGAAGCAGCGGAAGAAGTGAAGCGCAACGCACAAAAAGAGGCGAAGCTGATCATTAAAGAAGCGGAGAAAAACGCGGAGCGCATCATCGGCGACGCGCTGGCCAAATCGCGGAAAATCGCGCTGGAAATCGAAGAACTCAAGCGGCAGTCGAAAGTGTTCCGCGCTCGCTTCCGTATGCTCGTTGAGGCGCAGCTCGATATGATCAACAGCCGTGACTGGGACGAGTTGATGGAATACGAGATGCCTGATCTCGAAGAAGAGGCGAAAGAGCCGTTGTCTCAGCCTTGACGAACCGAGGCCATGTCGGGTATAATCATTGGCAAAAATCACTGCACCAGCCGCCGTGGGAGGCGGTTGGCTTTTTTCAGGATGAATAGCGAAATAGTCATCAACGATGAAAGGGATAGTAGCTCTTGAACGACCGGTCGCAGCGAGCCGGGGATGGTGGAAGCCCGGCATCGGCGCAAGAGTGAACATCACCCTGGAGTTCCATGCCGAACATCCAGTAGGCCATGGCGCGTCATTCCCGTTACGAATGAAAAGTGGGCTGTGCGTCGTTTGCATGGCCAAGAAGGGTGGTACCGCGAGACCGTTCTCGTCCCTTGCCGGGGGAGAACGGTTTTTTATTTGGAATCTATCGTTCGAAGGAGGAGCAAGGATGGATTACAAAGAGACGCTGCTTATGCCGCAAACCGAGTTCCCGATGCGCGGTAACTTGCCGAAGCGGGAGCCGGAAATGCAAAAAAAATGGGAGGAAATGGACATTTACCGGAAAGTGCAGGAGCGGACGAAAGGACGGCCGCTGTTTGTCCTGCATGACGGCCCGCCGTATGCCAACGGGGATATTCATATGGGCCATGCGCTGAACAAAATTTTAAAAGACATCATCGTCCGCTACAAATCGATGAACGGCTATTGCGCCCCATACGTGCCGGGCTGGGATACGCACGGCTTGCCGATCGAAACGGCCCTTGCCAAGCAAGGCGTCGACCGCAAATCGATGAGCGTCGCCGAGTTCCGCAAGCGGTGCGAGCAATACGCGTACGAGCAAATCGACAACCAGCGCCGGCAGTTCAAGCGGCTCGGTGTGCGCGGCGACTGGGACAACCCGTACATTACGCTCAAGCCGGAGTACGAAGCCCAGCAAATTAAAGTGTTCGGCGAAATGGCGAAAAAAGGGCTCATCTACAAAGGGTTGAAGCCGGTCTATTGGTCCCCGTCAAGCGAATCGGCGCTCGCTGAAGCGGAAATCGAATATAAAGACAAGCGTTCGCCGTCGATTTATGTCGCTTTCCCGGTGAAAGACGGCAAAGGCGTGCTTGAGGGCGATGAGCGAATCGTCATTTGGACGACGACGCCGTGGACGATTCCGGCGAACTTGGCGATCGCCGTCCATCCGGAGCTGGACTACCATGTCGTGGAAACAAACGGACAAAAATACGTCGTCGCTGCTGCCCTGGTCGAGTCGGTGGCGAACGAAGTCGGCTGGGACGCATGGTCGGTCGTCAAAACGGTCAAAGGAAACGAGCTTGAATACGTCGTGGCGAGACATCCGTTTTATGAGCGCGACTCGCTTGTCGTCTGCGGTGAACACGTCACGACCGACGCCGGCACGGGCTGCGTCCATACGGCGCCGGGCCACGGGGAAGACGACTTTCTCGTTGGGCAAAAATACGGGCTTCCCGTTCTTTGCCCGGTCGACGAGCGCGGCTATATGACGAGCGAAGCGCCGGGGTTTGAAGGAATGTTTTAC
Organism: Geobacillus sp. DSP4a; assembly: GCF_013096875.1. Taxonomy (NCBI): domain Bacteria; kingdom Bacillati; phylum Bacillota; class Bacilli; order Caryophanales; family Anoxybacillaceae; genus Geobacillus; species Geobacillus sp. DSP4a. The sequence goes on from NZ_SDLD01000001.1 coordinate 115,525, forward strand.
GAAGACGCCAACAAGGCGATTACACAGAAGCTTGAGGAAGCCGGCGCTTTGTTGAAGCTTGGGTTTATCACCCACTCGTATCCGCACGACTGGCGGACGAAGCAGCCAACGATTTTCCGGGCGACAACGCAATGGTTTGCGTCGATCGATAAAATCCGCAGCGAGCTGCTTCAAGCGATTAAGGAAACGAAATGGATTCCGGAGTGGGGGGAAATCCGCATCCACAACATGGTGCGCGACCGCGGCGACTGGTGCATTTCCCGCCAGCGCGCCTGGGGCGTGCCGATTCCGGTTTTTTACGGCGAAAACGGCGAACCGATCATCACCGATGAAACGATCGAGCATGTGTCGAACTTGTTCCGCCAATACGGATCGAACGTCTGGTTTGAGCGCGAGGCGAAAGACTTGCTGCCGGAAGGATTCACCCATCCGTCAAGCCCGAACGGCATCTTTACGAAAGAAACGGACATTATGGATGTCTGGTTTGACTCCGGTTCGTCGCACCAAGCCGTGTTGGTCGAACGCGACGATCTCGCGCGCCCGGCTGATCTGTACTTGGAAGGGTCCGACCAATATCGCGGCTGGTTCAACTCATCGCTGTCCACCGCCGTTGCCGTCACCGGAAAAGCACCGTATAAAGGGGTGTTAAGCCATGGCTTCGTTTTAGACGGCGAAGGGCGAAAAATGAGCAAATCGCTCGGCAACGTCGTCGTGCCGGCGAAAGTAATGGAACAGTTCGGCGCCGACATTTTGCGCCTTTGGGTCGCGTCGGTCGACTACCAAGCGGACGTGCGCATCTCCGACCATATTTTAAAACAAGTGTCGGAAGTGTACCGAAAAATCCGCAACACGTTCCGGTTTATGCTCGGCAACTTATTCGATTTTGACCCGAATCAAAACGCTGTGCCGGTTGGGGAGCTGGGCGAAGTCGACCGCTACATGCTGGCGAAGTTGAACAAGCTGATCGCCAAAGTGAAAAAGGCCTACGACCGCTATGATTTCGCCGCCGTGTACCATGAGATGAACCATTTCTGCACCGTCGAGTTAAGCGCATTTTATTTGGATATGGCGAAAGACATTTTGTACATCGAAGCGGCCGATTCCCGCGCCCGCCGCGCCGTGCAGACCGTATTGTATGAAACGGTCGTCGCGTTGGCGAAGCTCATCGCGCCGATTTTGCCGCATACCGCCGATGAAGTGTGGGAGCATATCCCGAATCGAAAAGAAAACGTCGAAAGCGTCCAGCTCACCGATATGCCGGAGCCGATCGCGATCGACGGCGAAGAAGCGCTGCTTTCGAAATGGGATGCGTTTATGGATGTGCGCGATGATATTTTCAAAGCGCTCGAGAACGCCCGCAATGAAAAAGTGATCGGCAAATCGCTGACCGCGAGCGTCACGGTCTACCCGAAAGACGAGGCGCGGAAGCTGTTGGCGTCGCTTGATGCCGACTTGCGCCAGCTTCTCATCGTTTCCGCCTTTTCGATCGCCGATGAGCCGTACGACGCCGCGCCGGCCGAAGCCGAACGGCTCGACCACGTAGCCGTCCTCGTCCGCCCGGCGGAAGGCGAGACGTGCGAGCGGTGCTGGACGGTGACGAAAGAAGTCGGCGCCGATCCGTCGCATCCAACGCTTTGTCCGCGCTGCGCGCACATTGTGAACGAACATTATTCCGCGTAACAAAAAGCGGCAAGGCTGCCTTGGGGCGGCCTTGCCGCTTCATTTGTTTGCCATGGCGAATTATGCTACAATGCAAAAAGGATGAATGAGAAGGACAGGGGGATTTGGCACGGTGGCATACTATTGGATTGCAGCGGCGGTCGTCATCCTCGACCAATGGACGAAATGGCTTGTCGTCCGCTATATGCGACTTGGGGAAAGCATCCCGATCATCGACAACGTGCTCTACATTACGTCGCACCGCAATCGCGGGGCGGCGTGGGGCATGCTGGAAGGGCAGTTTTGGCTCTTTTATTTAATTACGGTGATCGTCGTGGCGGCGATCGTGATCTACATCCGCCGCCTGAAGCCTTCTGAACGCCTGGCGGGCGTAGGGCTTGGGCTGATGCTCGGTGGGGCGATTGGCAATTTTATCGACCGCGTATTCCGGAAAGAAGTGGTCGACTTTATTCATACGTACATCGGCACGTACAGCTTTCCGGTGTTCAATATCGCCGACTCGGCGCTGACCGTCGGCGTCATCTTGCTGTTTGTCCATATGTTTTTTTTCGCGACACCAGAGAAAGGGAATGAGTAGATGGACACGATCACGTTTCACATCGAAGACGAATATGACGGCGAACGAATTGATAAAGTGATCGCGGCGCTCAATGAGGAATGGTCGCGTTCGCAAGTGCAGCAATGGATCAAAAGCGGGCTTGTGACCGTCAATGGCGAGACGGTCAAGGCGAACTACAAATGCGAGGCAGGCGACGCGGTCGCCGTTTCACCGCCGGAGCCGGAGCCGCTTCATGTCGAGCCGGAGCCGATTCCGCTTGACATTTATTATGAGGATGAGGATGTCCTTGTCGTCAACAAACCGCGCGGCATGGTCGTCCACCCGGCGCCCGGGCATATGCGCGGCACGCTTGTGAATGCGCTTCTCGCCCATTGCCGCGACTTGTCCGGGATCAACGGCGTGCTTCGCCCCGGCATCGTCCATCGCATTGACAAAGACACATCAGGACTGTTGATGGTGGCGAAAAACGACGCCGCCCACCGCTCGCTCGTCGAGCAGCTGGTGAACAAAACGGTGACGCGCCGCTACAAGGCGATCGTCCACGGCGTCATTCCGCACGATTATGGCACGATCGATGCCCCGATCGGCCGCGACAAGCGCGATCGAAAGAAAATGGCGGTCACCGAGGAAAACGGCAAGGAAGCGGTCACCCATTTCCGCGTGCTCGAGCGGTTTCGCCATTATACGTATGTGGAGTGCCAGCTGGAAACGGGGCGGACGCACCAAATTCGCGTCCATATGAAATACATCGGCTACCCGCTCGCTGGCGACCCGCAATACGGGCCGAAAAAAACGCTCGCCATCGACGGCCAGGCGCTGCACGCCGGGGTGCTCGGCTTCCGTCATCCGAGAAGCGGCGAGTATTTGGAATTCGAAGCGCCGTTGCCGCCGGAGTTTGCCGAGCTGCTTGACTGGCTGCGAAAAAACGATTGACAAACGAACACGCCCCCTTTACAATGAAAACAGGTGAACAGGAACCTTTAAGTTCAGTCCTGTGAGGCTGAAAAGGGGTCGGAATGACAAAGAAGGGCGATGTATGCCCATCTTGTTTGGCGATAAGCGCGCCATCCCCCGCTTCACAGGCGGGGGATTTTTTTATGAAAACAGGCGGGAACGGCCTGGTTGGCGCGCCGCCTGCGGAAACACGCTGGCCGCGGCGTGCATGCGCTTTTAGGAGGTGGACGGAATGCAAAAGGCGGTCGTGATGGATGAACAGGCGATTCGCCGCGCCTTGACGCGCATCGCCCACGAAATCATCGAGAGGAACAAAGGCATTGAAAATTGCCTATTGGTCGGCATTAAAACGCGCGGCATTTACTTGGCGCGCCGCTTGGCTGAGCGGATCGAGCACATCGAAGGGGCGTCCGTTCCCGTCGGCGAGTTGGACATTACGTTGTACCGCGACGATTTGACGGTGAAGACGGACGACCATGAACCGCTTGTGAAAGGAACGAACGTGCCGTTTCCGGTGAGCGAGCGGAATGTCATTTTAGTCGATGATGTGCTGTTTACCGGCCGGACGGTGCGGGCGGCGATGGATGCGGTCATGGATTTGGGCCGCCCGTCGCGCATCCAGCTCGCCGTGCTTGTCGACCGCGGCCATCGGGAACTCCCGATCCGCGCTGATTTCGTCGGCAAAAACGTGCCGACCTCCCGTTCGGAGCTGATTGTCGTCGAGCTTTCCGAAGTGGACGGCCTTGACCAAGTGTCGATTCATGAGAAATAAAACAGCTCCCTTTTAAGCGCAGTCCCGTGAGGCTGCAAAAGGGGTGGAATCGTTTCGGGCGTTTCTGCACCCTCTTTGCGCCTTCATGGGCAAAGAGGGTGTTTTTGTGCACACTAAAAAACGAACTTCGCTCATTTGGCGAAAGGAGAGGCGAAAGATGAACAAACCGGTGTTGGATATTCAAGACCGCCCGACTGTGGGGCAATGGGTGACGTTAAGCTTGCAGCATTTATTCGCCATGTTCGGGGCGACGATTTTAGTGCCGTACTTAGTCGGGTTGGATCCGTCGATCGCCTTGCTCACAAGCGGGCTCGGGACATTGGCGTTTTTGCTCATTACGAAATGGCAGGTGCCAGCGTATCTTGGCTCCTCGTTCGCCTACATCGCGCCGATCATCGCGGCGAAAACGGCCGGCGGCCCGGGAGCGGCGATGATTGGCAGCTTCCTCGCCGGATTGGTGTACGGGGTTGTCGCCCTCATCATTAAAAAAGCCGGCTACCGCTGGGTGATGAAGCTGCTGCCGCCGGTTGTCGTCGGTCCGGTCATCATCGTCATCGGTCTCGGCTTAGCCGGCACGGCGGTCGGGATGGCGATGAACGGCCCGGACGGCAAATACAGCCTGCTTCATTTCTCGGTGGCGCTTGTGACGCTCGCGGCCACGATCGTCTGCTCGGTGCTTGCGCGCGGCATGTTGAGCTTGATTCCAGTGCTTGTCGGCATCGTTGTCGGCTACGTTTACGCCCTCGCTGTCGGACTGGTTGACTTGTCGAAAGTGGCGGCGGCCAAATGGTTCGAATGGCCGGATTTCTTGATTCCGTTTGCCGATTATCCGGTGCGCATCACTGCCGAGATCGTCATGCTCATGGTGCCGGTGGCGATCGTCACCTTGTCCGAACATATCGGCCACCAGCTTGTGTTAAGCAAAGTCATCGGCCGCGACCTCATTCAAAAACCGGGGCTGCACCGCTCGATTTTAGGGGACGGAACAGCGACGATGATTTCCGCCTTGCTCGGCGGCCCGCCGAAAACGACGTACGGGGAAAACATCGGCGTGCTCGCGATCACCCGGGTTTACAGCGTCTATGTGCTCGCCGGCGCGGCGGTCATCGCGATCGCCTTTGGCTTCGTCGGCAAAATCACGGCGCTGATCAGCTCGATTCCGACGCCGGTCATGGGCGGCGTGTCGATCTTGCTGTTTGGCATCATCGCCTCGTCCGGATTGCGGATGCTCGTTGACAGCCGCATCGACTTCGGCGCGACGCGCAACTTGGTCATCGCCTCGGTTATCTTGGTGATCGGCATCGGCGGTGCGGTGCTGAAAATCAGCGACAGCTTCCAAATTACCGGGATGGCGCTCTCGGCGATTGTCGGCGTCCTGCTCAACTTAGTGCTGCCGGGGCGTCCGCAAGAAGCGGAAAACTTATTTGAAGCTGAAAACGACAGCGGCCATGTTGCCTAAATCGAATACAAAACACCTTTTAATTAAGTCCCGTGAGGCTTAAAAAGGTGTGAAAACAGGCGCATCCAGGGCCGGAGTGCACCTTCTCCGGTTCTGCCATGCGCTGATCGTCACACCTTGCCCAGCCGGCAAGGTGTTTTTTTGCAAAAAAAGAAAGGGAGAGAGGCCAATGACCCATCTTTTTACATTGAGCGAACTGCCGCTTTCCGACATCACCCGGCTGCTTGATGAAGCGGAAGCGTTCCGCCGCGGCCGCGCTTGGCGCCCGGCCGCGCCGATGTATGTCGCCAATTTGTTTTTCGAACCGAGCACGCGCACGAAATGCAGCTTCGAGATGGCGGAACGGAAGCTTGGGCTTCATGTCATCCCGTTTGACCCGGAACGGTCAAGCGTGCAAAAAGGGGAGACGCTGTACGATACGGTCAAGACGCTTGAAGCGATCGGCGTTGACGCGGTTGTCATCCGCCACCACGAAGATGCGTATTTCGAAGCGCTCCGTCATGCGGTCGGCATCCCGGTCATCAACGCCGGCGACGGCTGCGGGCATCATCCGACCCAGTCGCTCTTGGACTTATTGACGATTCGCCAAGAGTTTGGCGCTTTCACTGGCTTGACGGTGGCGATTATCGGCGACATCCGCCACAGCCGCGTCGCTCGCTCCAATGCGGAAGTGTTGACACGATTGGGCGCGAACGTCCTGTTTTCCGGACCGGAAGAGTGGAAAGACGAAACGAATCCGCACGGGACGTACGTCGAACTCGATGAGGCCATCGCCTGCGCCGATGTCGTGATGCTGTTGCGCATCCAGCATGAACGCCATGCGGAAACGATGGGGCTGACGAAAGAAGAGTACCATGCTCGGTACGGGCTGACGCTTGAGCGGGCGCGGCGGATGAAACCAGGGGCTGTCATTTTGCATCCAGCGCCGGTCAACCGCGGGGTCGAAATCGCCAGCGAACTCGTCGAAGCGAAAGCATCACGCATTTTTAAACAAATGGAAAACGGCGTCTACGTGCGGATGGCGGTCTTAAAACGGGCAATGGAAGGGAGAATGGAGCATGGGCGTATGGCTGAAAAATGGCATGTCGTTCAATGAAGAGGGGAAATTGGTGCGGACACATCTCAAAATGGAACACGGAACCATTGCGGCGATCCTGTATGAACAGCCGCTCGAAGCGGATGGGGAAGACGTGATCGACGTCGGCGGTCGTCTCATCGCTCCCGGCTTGATCGACTTGCACGTTCATTTGCGCGAACCGGGCGGCGAGGCGAAAGAAACGATTGAAACGGGCACGCTCGCCGCGGCGAAAGGCGGTTTTACGACGGTTGCCGCCATGCCGAACACAAATCCGGTGCCGGACCGGAAAGAACAGATGGAACGGCTGCAAGCCCGCATCCGCGAAACGGCGCACGTCAACGTGCTTCCGTATGCGGCGATCACGATCGGACAAAAAGGGGAAGAGCTGGCTGACTTTGCGGCGCTCAAAGAAGCGGGAGCGTTCGCGTTCACCGATGACGGCGTCGGCGTCCAGTCGGCCGGGATGATGTATGAGGCGATGAAGCGGGCGGCAGCGCTCGATATGCCGATCGTCGCCCATTGCGAGGACGATACATTAAAAAACGGCGGCGCGGTGCATGACGGCGAGTTCGCCCGCCGGCATGGGCTCGCCGGCATTCCATCCGTCTGCGAAGCGGTGCACATCGCCCGCGACGTCCTGCTCGCGGAAGCAGCGGGATGCCATTATCACGTCTGCCATATCAGCACGAAAGAGTCGGTGCGCGCCGTCCGCGACGCGAAGCGGGCGGGCATCCGCGTCACGGCCGAAGTGACGCCGCACCATTTGCTCTTGTGCGACGAAGACATTCCAGGGTTGGATGCAAACTACAAAATGAACCCGCCGCTGCGCAGCCGCGCGGACCGCGAGGCGCTCATTGAGGGCCTGCTCGATGGCACGATCGATTTTATCGCCACGGATCATGCGCCGCATACAGCAGCGGAAAAAGCGAAAGGCATCGAGGCGGCGCCGTTTGGCATCGTCGGGCTCGAGACGGCGTTTCCGCTCCTATATACGCATTTTGTCAAAACGGGTGTGTTTTCATTAAAGCAGCTTGTCGACTGGCTGACGATCAAGCCGGCGCAATGTTTTGGCCTTAAGGCCGGGCGGCTTGCCGTCGGGGCGCCGGCGGACATTGCGGTCATCGATTTGGAAACGGAAGAAGCGATTGATCCCGAGACGTTTGCCTCAAAAGGGAAAAATACGCCGTTTGCCGGCTGGAAATGCCAAGGCTGGCCGGTGATGACGTTTGTCGGCGGAACACTCGTATGGAAGAAAGGAAGAGAATGACATGAAACGGCAGCTCATTTTGGAAGACGGTTCGTTTTTTGTCGGCGAAGCGTTTGGCAGCACGAAAGAGACGACCGGCGAAGTCGTCTTTAACACCGGCATGACCGGGTATCAAGAAATTTTGACCGACCCGTCGTATTGCGGGCAAATTGTGACGATGACGTATCCATTGATCGGCAACTACGGCATTAACCGCGACGACTTTGAAGCGATCCGCCCGTACGTGCACGGATTCATCGTCAAAGAAGCGTGCGTGACGCCGTCCAACTGGCGCGGCGAACTGACGCTGGATGAGTATTTAAAAGAAAAAGACATTCCGGGACTCGCGGGCATTGACACGCGCAAACTGACACGGATCATCCGCCAACACGGAACGCTGAAAGGAATGATTTGCGGGCTGGATGTCCATCCGGCGGAAGCGGCGACCAAGCTGCGGGCGATGGAGTGGCCGCGCGACCAAGTGCGGCGCGTCTCAACAAAAAGCGCCTACCCAAGCCCGGGGCGCGGCGAGCGTGTCGTCTTGATCGACTTTGGGATGAAGCACGGCATTTTGCGCGAACTGAACAAGCGAAACTGCGATGTCATCGTGTTGCCGTACAATGCGACGGCGGAAGACGTATTGAGCTGGCATCCGGATGGGGTCATGCTCTCGAACGGACCGGGCGACCCGAAAGACGTGCCGGAAGCGATCGAGATGATCCGCGGGATCTTGGGCAAAGCGCCGCTCTTTGGCATCTGCCTCGGCCATCAGCTGTTCGCCTTGGCATGCGGGGCGAATACGGAGAAGATGAAATTCGGCCATCGCGGCTCGAACCATCCGGTCAAAGACTTGCGCACCGGCAAAGTTGCCATCACGGCGCAAAACCATGGGTATACGGTCACGCATGAATCGCTTGCCGGCACGCGCCTTGAGGTGACGCACGTCGCCTTAAACGACGGCACGGTCGAAGGGCTCCGCCATCTCGATTTCCCGGCGTTTACGGTGCAATACCATCCGGAAGCGTCGCCGGGGCCGGAAGATGCGAATTCGCTGTTTGACGAGTTTTTGGCGCTCATCCGTGAGTTCAACAAGAAAGGGGAAGTCATCCATGCCTAAACGCCGCGACATCGAAACGATTTTAGTCATCGGCTCGGGGCCGATCGTCATCGGCCAGGCCGCCGAGTTCGACTATGCGGGAACGCAAGCGTGCTTAGCCCTAAAAGAAGAAGGATACAAAGTCATTCTCGTCAACTCAAACCCAGCGACGATCATGACCGATACGGAAATCGCCGATAAAGTGTACATGGAGCCGCTGACACTTGAGTTTGTCGCCCGCATCATCCGCAAGGAGCGGCCGGACGCAATTTTGCCGACGCTCGGCGGCCAGACCGGCCTCAACTTGGCGGTGGAACTGGCCAAAGCCGGGGTGCTCGAGGAGTGCGGCGTCGAAATTCTCGGCACGAAGCTTGAAGCGATCGAAAAAGCGGAAGACCGCGAACAGTTCCGCGCTCTCATGAACGAGCTTGGCGAGCCGGTGCCGGAAAGCGCGATTATTCACAGCTTGGAAGAAGCGTACGCCTTTGTCGAACAAATCGGCTATCCGGTCATCGTCCGTCCGGCGTTCACGCTCGGCGGCACGGGCGGGGGCATTTGCACGAACGAAGAAGAGCTTGTCGAGATTGTGTCAACCGGCCTGAAGCTGAGTCCGGTGCACCAATGCTTGCTTGAACGGAGCATCGCCGGCTACAAGGAAATCGAATACGAAGTGATGCGCGACGCCAACGACAACGCGATTGTCGTCTGCAACATGGAAAACATCGATCCGGTCGGCATTCATACGGGTGACTCGATCGTCGTCGCCCCGAGCCAGACGTTAAGCGACCGCGAGTATCAGCTGCTCCGCAACGCGTCGCTTAAGATCATCCGCGCGCTTGGCATCGAAGGCGGCTGCAACGTCCAGCTGGCGCTTGACCCGGACAGCTTCCGCTATTACGTCATTGAAGTGAACCCGCGCGTCAGCCGCTCGTCGGCGTTGGCGTCCAAAGCAACGGGGTATCCGATCGCGAAACTGGCGGCGAAAATCGCCGTCGGGTTGACGCTTGATGAAATGATCAACCCGGTTACCGGGAAAACGTACGCCTGCTTCGAGCCGGCGCTCGATTATGTCGTCACGAAAATTCCGCGCTTTCCGTTTGACAAATTTGAATCGGCGAACCGCCGCCTTGGCACGCAAATGAAAGCGACCGGCGAAGTGATGGCGATCGGCCGGACGTTTGAAGAATCGCTGTTAAAAGCGGTTCGTTCGCTCGAGATCGGCGTGCACCATCTCGAATTGAACGAAGTAAAAAACGCGGCGGATGACGTGATCGAAAAACGGATCCGCAAGGCGGGCGACGAGCGGCTCTTTTACATCGCCGAGGCGCTCCGCCGCGGGGTGGCGGTCGATACGTTGCATGAATGGAGCCAAATTGACCGCTTTTTCCTGCATAAGATTCAAAACATCATCGAGATGGAAACGGTCTTGAAAAACCATCCGGGCGACCTTGACGTGCTAAAGAAGGCGAAAACGCTTGGGTTTTCCGATGCGGCGGTGGCGGCATTATGGAACAAAACGGAGCGCGACGTTTACGCGCTGCGCCGCCAGGAAGGCATCGTGCCGGTGTACAAAATGGTCGATACGTGCGCGGCCGAGTTCACGTCGGAAACGCCGTACTACTACAGCACGTACGAGGAAGAAAATGAATCGATCGTGACGGGAAAACCGAGCGTCATCGTGCTTGGCTCCGGCCCGATCCGCATCGGCCAAGGGATTGAGTTTGACTACGCGACGGTCCATTGCGTCTTTGCGATCAAACAAGCCGGCTACGAGGCGATCATCATCAACAACAACCCGGAAACGGTCTCGACCGACTTCAGCACATCGGACAAACTGTATTTCGAACCGTTGACGGCTGAAGATGTGATGCATGTCATCGACCTCGAACAGCCGGTCGGCGTCATCGTCCAATTCGGCGGTCAGACGGCCATCAACTTGGCGGCGGAACTCGAAGCGCGCGGCGTCCGCTTGATTGGGACGACGCTTGAAGATTTGGACCGTGCCGAAGACCGCGACAAATTTGAACAGGCGCTCTCAGAGCTTGGCATTCCGAAACCGGCCGGCAAAACGGCTGTTTCGGTCGAAGAAGCGGTTGCCATCGCCGAAGAAATCGGCTATCCGGTGCTCGTCCGCCCATCGTACGTGCTCGGCGGCCGGGCGATGGAAATTGTCTACAACCGCGAAGAGCTGCTTCATTACATGGAACATGCCGTGCGCGTCAATCCGCAGCACCCGGTGCTTGTTGACCGGTACATCACCGGCAAGGAAGTCGAAGTCGACGCCATCGCCGACGGCGAGACGGTCGTCATTCCGGGGATCATGGAACATATCGAACGGGCCGGGGTCCATTCCGGCGACTCGATCGCCGTCTATCCGCCGCAAACGTTAAGCGATGACGTCATCGCAAAAATTACGGACTATACGGTGAAACTGGCGCGCGGGCTGCATATTGTCGGGCTGTTGAACATCCAGTTCGTCGTCGCAGGAAGCGACGTCTACGTCTTGGAAGTGAACCCGCGCTCAAGCCGCACGGTGCCGTTTTTAAGCAAAATCACCGGCGTGCCGATGGCGAATCTCGCCACGAAAGCCATTTTAGGGGCGAAGCTCGCCGACATGGGCTATGAGACGGGCGTCTGCCCGGTGCGCCCCGGCGTGTACGTGAAAGTGCCGGTGTTCTCGTTTGCGAAATTGCGCAACGTCGACATTTCGCTCGGCCCGGAAATGAAATCGACCGGCGAAGTGATCGGCAAAGACATGACGTTTGAAAAAGCGCTCTATAAGGGGCTCGTCGCCTCGGGCATCCAGATCCAGCCGCACGGGGCGGTGCTGTTGACGGTGGCCGACAAAGACAAAGAAGAAGCCGTCGAGCTGGCGCGCCGCTTTGCCGACATCGGCTATCAGCTGCTGGCGACGAACGGCACGGCGGAAACGTTGAAAGCGGCCGGCATTCCGGTGACGGTCGTCAATAAAATCCACTCGGCGTCGCCGAACATTTTAGATGTCATCCGCCAAGGGAAGGCGCAAGTCGTCATCAACACGCTGACGAAAGGGAAGCAGCCGGAAAGCGACGGCTTCCGCATCCGCCGCGAAGCGGTCGAAAACGGCATCCCATGCTTGACGTCGCTTGATACGGCAAGGGCGATGCTGCAAGTGCTCGAATCGATGACGTTTTCAACGACAGCGATGACGGAAGGGCTGGTGCGCTCATGATCGGCCGCGAACGAATGACGGTCGCAAGCCAGCGGCGGATCGCCGAGCGGACGTATGAATTGACGCTTGCTGGCCGCCTCGTGCAACAGATGAAACAGCCGGGCCAGTTCGTCCATGTGAAGGTAGCGGCAACGGCCGATCCGCTTTTGCGCCGCCCGCTCAGCCTTTGCCATATCGATCGGGAGCGCGGACAGTGCACGATCATCTACCGCCAGGAAGGAAAAGGCACCGCGCTGTTGGCGCAAAAACAGCCGGGCGATGCGGTCGATGTGCTCGGCCCGCTCGGCAACGGCTTTCCGCTCGAGGCCGCGCCGGCGGGCGGCCGGGCGCTGCTGGTCGGCGGCGGCATCGGCGTCCCGCCGCTCTATGAACTGGCGAAACAGCTCACAAAGCGCGGCGTCAAAGTGGTGAGTGTGCTCGGGTTTCAAACGAAAGCGGCCGTCTTTTATGAAGAGGAATTCGCCGCGTTTGGGGCGACGTATGTCGCAACCGATGACGGCTCGCACGGAACGCCGGGGCGCGTCACCGATGTGATCGAAGCGCGTTCGCTTGAGTTTGACGTCTTATACGCCTGCGGTCCGAAGCCGATGCTTCGGGCGCTGGCGGAACGGTTTCCGAACCGGCCGGTGTACGTGTCGCTCGAGGAGCGGATGGGCTGCGGCGTCGGGGCGTGTTTCGCCTGCGTCTGCCATGTGCCGGGGAGCGAGACGGCGTATAAAAAAGTATGCAGCGATGGCCCGGTGTTTCGGGCCGGGGAGGTGGTGCTATGAACCGGCTTGCCGTTGAACTGCCGGGTCTTTCGCTCAAAAACCCGATCATGCCGGCGTCCGGCTGTTTCGGGTTTGGCCGCGAGTACGCCCAATTTTACGATTTAAGCGTGTTAGGCGCCATTATGATCAAGGCGACGACAAAAGAGCCGCGCTTTGGCAACCCGACGCCAAGGGTGGCAGAAACGCCGGCGGGGATGTTAAACGCCATCGGCCTGCAAAACCCCGGCCTTGACAAAGTGCTCGCAGAAGAGTTGCCGTGGCTTGAACAGTTTGACGTCCCGATCATCGCCAACATCGCCGGCTCGACGGTGGAAGAATACGTCGAAGTGGCCGAGGCGATCTCGCAGGCGCCGAACGTCCATGCGCTAGAGCTCAACATTTCCTGCCCAAACGTGAAAAAAGGCGGGATTGCGTTCGGCACCGTGCCGGACGTGGCCGCGGAACTGACGCGGCTTGTCAAACAAGTGTCCGCCGTGCCGGTGTACGTGAAGCTGTCGCCGAACGTCACCGACATCGTGGCGATGGCAAAAGCGATTGAACAAGCGGGCGCCGATGGCTTGACGATGATCAATACGCTCGTTGGCATGCGCATCGACGTGAAAACAGGCCGCCCCGTTTTGGCCAACGGCACCGGCGGCTTATCCGGCCCGGCGGTCAAACCGATCGCCATCCGCATGATTTACGACGTGAGCCAGGCGGTGTCGATTCCGATCATCGGCATGGGCGGCATTCAAACAGCGGAAGACGTGCTTGAGTTTTTCTATGCCGGCGCGAGCGCGGTTGCCGTCGGAACGGCCAACTTCGTCGACCCGTTCGTCTGCCCGACGATCATCGCCGACTTGCCGGCGCTGCTCGATGAACTCGGGATCGGCCACATTTCCGAATGCATAGGAAGGAGCTGGAAGACCGGTGCACACGCCGTTCATTGTCGCGCTTGATTTTCCATCAAAACAAGAGGTGGAGCGGTTTTTGTGGCCGTTTGCCGGAACGCCGCTGTTTGTGAAAGTCGGCATGGAGCTGTACTATCAGGAAGGTCCCGCCATCGTCGCGTTTCTCAAAGAACAAGGGCATGCCGTCTTTTTAGACTTAAAACTGCACGACATCCCGAATACGGTGAAACAGGCGATGAAAGGGCTCGCCCGTGTCGGCGCCGATTTGGTGAACGTCCACGCTGCCGGCGGCCGGCGCATGATGGAAGCAGCCATCGAAGGGCTTGACGCCGGCACGCCAAGCGGAACAATGCGGCCGCGCTGCATCGCTGTCACCCAGCTGACGAGCACGGACGAGCGGATGCTTCATGAGGAGCTGTGGATTTCCCGCCCGCTTGTGGAAACAGTCGGCCATTACGCCGCCTTGGCGAACGAAAGCGGCCTTGATGGCGTCGTCTGCTCGGCGAACGAAGCGGCCTTCATCAAAGAACGGTGCGGCGCCTCGTTCCTCGCCGTCACCCCGGGCATCCGCTTTGCCGATGAGGCAGCGCACGACCAAGTGCGCGTCGTCACGCCAAAGCGCGCCCGCGAGCTCGGCGCCGACTACATTGTCGTCGGCCGCAGCCTCACCCGCGCCGCCGATCCGCTGAAAGCCTACGAACGCCTGCAGCACGAATGGAACGGAGGAGAGAAAGAATGAAACACGACATCGCCGCCAAATTGCTTGAAATCGGGGCGGTCGCCCTGCAGCCGAACGAACCGTTTACCTGGTCCTCGGGCTTGAAATCGCCGATTTACTGCGACAACCGCCTGACGCTCGCTTACCCCGACGTGCGCCGCCTGATCGCCGCCGGCCTCGCCGAACTCATCCGCACCCAGTTTCCCGAAGCGGATCTCATCGCCGGCACCGCAACCGCCGGCATCCCGCACGCCGCCTGGGTGAGCGAACGGCTCGGGCTGCCGATGTGCTACGTCCGCAGCCAGGCGAAAGCGCACGGCAAAGGAAAACAAATCGAAGGCAAAGCCGAACCGGGCCAGCGCGTCGTCGTCATCGAAGACTTAATCTCGACGGGCGGCAGCTCGCTTGCGGCCGTCCGCGCCTTGAAAGAAGCGGGCTGTGAGGTGCTGGGCGTCGCCGCCATTTTCACGTACGGGCTCGACAAAGCGAAACAGGCGTTTGCGGCAGAGAATTTGCCTGCCTACACGCTCACCGACTACGACACCCTCATCGAAACGGCCGTCCGCCTTGGCGCCGTCAGCGAGCACGACTTGGCGACATTGCGAAAATGGCGGGAGAATCCGGAGGAGTGGGGGAACTAACATCAACGCAAGGGAAAAGGGGCTGACGCAAAAGCCCCTTTTTGATGAAAGTTCACCGAAGTACTAGGATTCTTTCTCCATTTTGACGACAAATCTTTTACTCATGCAAGCTTCTACAAGAAAATAAAATCAAAACTTCACGACAGGAAACGGAGCCGGCGCTACTTTTACGTATGATGACCGCGGCCTCGTGGAAAGCGTTTCGGTCGGTACGGCGGCCGGAAACGGACCCGACCAACCGGACAAGCGATTTTTCAATGGTTTTGGTATGTGAGAATCGTTCTGTTGGAACTGCCGGATGGGCAAATCCAACGCAGGCTGGGGAAACCACCCCTGATCAGCGAAGGATTCTGCAGGGCTTGGGCATGGATGAGAGCATTGACGTGTAAGTCATACGGATATTTTTATTGAAAAAATAATCGCCTCGCCTCGAGAGAAAAATCGGTAAATAGAAAAGAGATGATGGTTTCATTTTCCCCAAACGCTTCTCTTTTTTTAAAAAATCCATCTTCTAACCCAAATACTTCAATCGTTTTATACAAAGGGTCAACAATCCAATATTCTTTTACACCAAATTGTTCGTATAGTTTAAATTTTTCATTTCGATCTTTTAATGCTGTAGACGGAGAAAGAACCTCGACAATGAGTGTTGGTGCGCCTAAACAGCCGTTTGGTGTTAAGTTGTTTCGATTGCAAATGACAGAAATATCGGGTTGAACGACATGTTTTGCATATGTGTAGTCATCGTTTTCGGAGAGACGAACATCAAACGGAGCAATGGCAACGTAGCCATCTTTATTTTGAAAGTACGAACGAAACGCAAACGATAGTTCCATAACGGTAAACTGATGCTCCCACGTTGGAGAAGGGCTCATGTTGTAAGCTTTTCCATCAATAAGCTCCCAACGCCCATCCCATTGAATATAATCGGCATACGTATACAGTTTGGATGGTTCTGGATTCATCGGATCTCCCTCGCTTTTTTCATTATTATACCATATCCAAAACGGCAACGATGATTGAAGATAACAAATTGCATTCGCGATGGCGGCTTGTGGTTGACTCGACAAGTTTGCAAAGCGGGCTGTCCATAAGGCCAATGCAGCTGGTCTTACAGACAGCCCGTTGTCTTTGATGCGGCGCTGGACCGTTTCGGTTTGCGGGAGTTCGCGCGAATCGCCCGATGCCGTGTTGGGCGGTCATTGGGGCGGGTTTACGATGGTTTTGCCGCTTGTTGTTTTTGCCGTTGTTTCATGGCGCGGACGAGTTCTTCATCCGGCGTGACGTAGAGCGTTTGCTCGTGTTCATAAATGACAAACCCCGGCTTGGCGCCGCTCGGTTTTTTCACGTAGCGGATGCGCGTGTAGTCGACAGGCACCGACCCGGAGTGGCGGGCTTTGCTGAAGTAGGCGGCCAAGTTTGCCGCCTCGAGGAGCGTCTCGTCAGACGGCTGCTTGCTCCGGATGACGACGTGCGAGCCAGGGATGTTTTTCACATGCAGCCAAACATCGTCCTTATGGGCGAGTCTGGTCGTGAGATAATCGTTTTGTTTGTTGTTTTTGCCGACGAGTATTTCCGTGCCGTCGCTTGCGATGTAGCGGTCGAGCTCAGGGACGGCGGTTTTCCGCTTTTTCGCTCCTTTGGCCGCGCGCGGGCGCAAGTAGCCTTGTTCGATGAGCTCGTCGCGGATTTCCTCGATGTCTTTCGGCGAGGCGGTTTCGAGCTGGCTTAAAATCGTGTCGCAATAGGCGATGTCTTCTTTCGTCCGCTCGATTTGTTGTTGCACGACGGCGAGCGAGTTTTTCGCTTTTTGGTATTTTTGAAAGTACTGCTGCGCGTTCTCGGACGGCGATTTTTGCGGGTCGAGCGGAATGGTGACCGTGCCTCCGTTTTCGTCGTAGTAGTTTGCGACCTCGATTTCCGTCATGCCGCGCTTTGCGGCGTACAAATGGGCGGTGAGCAGCTCGCCGTACAGCCGATACATGTCGGCTTGTTTCGCTTCCTCCAGCGTCTGTTCGAGCTTGAGGAGCTTTTTTTCGTTTTTCGCTTTTTCGTTTGCCATGAGCCGCTCGATGTCATGGGCTTGCTGCTTGACGCGGTCGCGCTCGGCCTTGCCGAAATAAAAGCGGTCGAGTAGCTCGCTTGCGCTCGCAAACGGCTGGCCTTCGATTTGCAAGTGCCGAAGCGGCAACACGTAAAACCATTCTTTTTCCCCGTTCGTGTACATCATCGGGGCAAAGCGGCGGCCGCGCACGTCATCGATGAGCGAAAGAAAGCTTTTTGGCAGCGTCGCCCGGTTGGCGAGCCCGGCGCGGAAGACGGCTTCGTTGGCAAATAGCGGCGAAAGGCCGCTGAAGGCGGAGACAAGCTGTTGGGCGAGCTTGCCGGCGTGAAAGTCGAGTTTTTTCAGCACCGTTTCTTCCGTCGCTTCAAGCGGATTCAGCTTGCCGTGCGTCGGCGGAGCGACGTACGGGTGCCCGGGAAGCACCGTCCGGTAGCGGTTGACCGATGGCGGCAAATGTTTCAAGCTGTCGATGATCGTGTTGGTCGATGCATCAACGAGGATAATGTTGCTATGGCGGCCCATCACTTCGATGATGAGCCGCTTCGTCTGCAGATCGCCGAGTTCATCGCGGCCTTTTGCATCGATGATGATGATGCGGTCGAAATCGGCTTGGCGGACCGACTCGATGATGCTTCCTTCCAACTGTTTGCGCAGCCGCATGCAAAACATCGGCGGCTCGGGCGGATTGTCGTACGTTTCGTTTGTCAAATGGACGCGCGCATACGTCGGATGCGCCGACAGCATCACTTTATGATTCTGGCCGCGGGCGCGCACGAGCATGACGATCTCATACGCCGACGGCTGGTGGATTTTCGTGATCCGCCCCCCTGTGAGCGCTTCTTCGAGTTCGTTGACAATAGCATAAGTAAACACTCCGTCGAACGACATAGAAAAACACCTTTCTGTTTCGGTTGTTTGCTATTTCGATCTTACCATACGACCCGCCGTTTTGAACATTTCTTTGAATATTACCTGAAGACGGACGAAGATGCCCGACGAACATGTTGCATAAAATGGGGAGGCCCGCTTTTTTGACACGATTTTTTCCCTTATGGGGGAGATGGCGTGGCAAAGGGCCCCACGACTCCTTATGTTTGTGTCGCTAAACATCATGGCGGGGACTATCATTTTTTGGGACATGTATGAATAAGCATAGAGAAGCGGGAACGGCGTGCGAAAAAATGGAAGGACGGAGGGAGACAGATGCAATGGCATACGCTCGCGGCAAGCGATGTCGCGCACGAGACGAAGACGAATGTCAAAACCGGGCTTACGGCGGCGGAGGCGGAAAAACGGCTGCGGCAGTTCGGGTACAACGAGCTGGCGGAAGGGAAGAAGGAGTCGGCCATCGTTGTCTTTTTTCGCCAGTTTCAAGATTTTATGGTGCTTGTGTTGCTTTTGGCGACGGTGATTTCCGCGTTTTTAGGCGAGTATGTGGATGCGGTGGCGATTGTCGTCATCGTGATCATGAACGCCATCCTGGGGTTTATCCAGGAGCGGCGGGCGGAAAAGTCGCTTGCCGCCTTAAAACGGTTGTCCGCTCCGCAAGCGGTTGTGTTGCGCGGCGGGGAGTGGGTGAAAGTCCCCACGCGCGAGCTTGTTGTCGGCGATGTGGTGAGACTTGCAAGCGGCGACCGGGTCGGGGCCGACATCCGCTTGATTGAGGCGGCCGGCCTGGAAATCGAGGAGTCGGCGCTGACGGGCGAATCAGTGCCGGTGGCCAAATCCGCCGCCCCGCTTCATACAGAACAGGCGTCGTTGGGCGATTTGCACAATATGGCGTTTATGGGGACGCTCGTGACAAGAGGGAATGGGGTCGGGATTGTCATCGCCACTGGGATGAAAACAGCGATGGGACAAATCGCAACGATGCTCGAAGAGGCGGATGCGGGGGCAACCCCGCTCCAGCGCCGGCTCGAGCAGCTTGGGAAAATTTTGCTTGTCGTCGCATTGGCGCTGACGGCAGCGGTCGTGGCCGTAGGTGTCATTCAAGGGCACGACCTGTATGAAATGTTTTTGGCTGGTGTGTCGCTCGCGGTCGCCGCCATTCCGGAGGGGTTGCCGGCCATTGTGACGGTCGTCTTGGCGCTTGGCGTGCAGCGGATGATCAAACGAAACGCCATCGTCCGCAAGCTTCCGGCGGTGGAAACGCTCGGCTGCGCTTCGGTCATTTGTTCCGACAAAACGGGGACGATGACGGAAAACATGATGACCGTCACGCAAGTATGGGCAGGCGGGCGGACCGTTGCGGTCAGCGGCGTCGGGCTGGAAGCGCGCGGGGAGTTTTCCGAGCGCGGGCGCACGATTGATCCGAACCGCGTTCCCGAGCTCGCTCGCCTATTGACAATGGGGGTGCTTTGCAATAGTTCGGAGTTGAAAGAGGAAAACGGCCGGCGTTACGTCGACGGCGATCCGACGGAAGGAGCGCTGCTGGTCGCGGCGGCCAAAGCTGGATTGGCGAAAGGAATGCTTTTGCGTGAGTACACGATCGAACAGGAGTTTCCGTTTGATTCCGAGCGGAAAATGATGACGGTCATCATTCGCGACCGGAACGGGCGGCGGTTCGTTGTGACGAAAGGGGCGCCCGATGTGCTGCTTGAGCGGGCGGACCGCCTGGAATGGAACGGGCGCGAGCAGGCGCTGACCCCGGCGTGGAAAGAGACGATTGAGAAGGCGATTCGCCAGATGGCGTCTTCCGCCTTGCGCACGATTGCCATTGCGTATCGGCCGCTTGCGGAAACGGAACGGATCGAGTCGGAGAAGGAGGCGGAGACGAAGCTTCGGTTTCTCGGCGTCGCCGGCATGATCGATCCGCCGCGGCCGGAGGTGAAGCAGGCGGTGGCGCGATGCAAAGAGGCGGGGATGAAAACGGTGATGATCACCGGCGACCATGTGTTGACAGCCACCGCCATCGCCAAACAGCTTGGCGTGCTCCCGCCTGGCGGAAAAGTGATGGATGGGGCGACGTTGTCGAAGCTGTCGGTCGATGAGCTCGAACGCGAGGTCGATAATATTTATGTGTTTGCCCGCGTCTCCCCGGAGCATAAGCTGAAAATTGTCAACGCCTTTAAGCGCCGCGGTCATATTGTCGCCATGACCGGCGACGGGGTGAACGACGCGCCGGCATTGAAAGCGGCGGATATCGGCGTCGCGATGGGCCGGTCGGGGACGGAAGTGGCGAAAGAGGCGGCGTCGCTCGTTTTGTTGGATGACAACTTTGCGACGATTGAGGCCGCGATCGAAGAGGGGCGCAACATTTACGAAAACATTCGCAAGTTTATCCGCTACTTGCTCGCCTCGAACGTTGGGGAAATTCTCGTCATGTTGTTTGCGATGCTGCTTGCCTTGCCGCTGCCGCTCGTGCCGATTCAAATTTTATGGGTCAATCTTGTCACCGACGGTTTGCCAGCCATGGCGCTCGGGCTCGACCAACCAGAAGAAAACGTGATGAAGCGGCCGCCGCGCCGTCCCGATGAAGGGGTGTTCGCCCGCGGGCTCGGCTGGAAAATCGTAAGCCGCGGCTTTTTGATCGGCGTTGTTACGCTGGCTGCGTTTCTGACCGCCTATGAACGGAGCGGCGCGGATCTCGTTTACGCCCAGACAGCGGCGTTTGCGACGCTTGTGTTGGCCCAATTGATCCATGTGTTCGACTGCCGTTGTGACCATTCGGTTTTTGACCGCAGTCCGTTCGGCAATATGTATCTCGTTGCAGCGGTGATCGTGTCGCTGCTGTTGCTGCTGGTCGTGATCTACTCCCCGCCGCTGGCTGCCGTGTTCCATACGAAGCCGCTTGCGGCCGTCGATTGGCTGCTCATCATCGGTTTGTCCGCCTTGCCGACCTTTTTGTTTGCCGGCTCGCTTTTTACGAGAAAATAAAAGGATGGATATGTTATAATAAAAAAGGTGATAGAGGAGCGCTCTATGACCTTTTCTTTTTCATCAACGACGGACGCAACGGATGTGATGGCATGGTTTACAGCATGACTGGTTTTGGCGCGAGCACGAAAAAAACGGACCGCTTGACGGTGGCGGTGGAAATGAAATCGGTCAACCACCGGTTTTGTGAAATTTCCATTCGCCTCCCTAGACAATGGCTCGTGTTTGAGGATAAAATAAAAAAAGCAATTTCACCGTACGTGCGACGCGGAAAAGTGGAAGTGTTCGTCACGATCGCCGGAGAAGGGCTTGTGAAACGGAGCGTACATATCGATTGGGATTTGCTTGGCCAGTATTGGGCCGGAGTGCAGGAAGCCGCAAAGCGATTTGCCATTGACGGCAGCGTGACGGCGGCCGAGCTGCTTCGGCTTGATGGGGCCGTCGAAGTGGTGGAAGAGGAAGGAGCGAACGAGCAGGTCGAGCCGTTGCTTTTGGCCGCTGTCGATGAAGCGGCAAAGGAACTTGTGGCCATGCGCCGGCGCGAAGGGGAGGCGCTGGCCGCGGATTTGCGCGCCCGCCTTCATGAAGTCGAAGCCGGGGTGAAAGTCATTGAGCAGCGGGCGCCGCTTGTAGTCGAGCAATACCGCGAGCGGCTTGCGCGCCGCCTGCGCGAATGGGCGCCTTCTCCGGTTGATGAAGCGCGGCTGCTCACAGAAGTGGCGGTGTTTGCGGAAAAGGCGGACATTCACGAGGAATTGAAACGCATCCGCAGCCATTTGGCGCAAATGACGGACGTCCTTGAGGCGGACGAACCGATCGGGAGGAAGCTTGACTTTTTGGTGCAAGAGCTGAACCGCGAAGTGAACACGATCGGCGCCAAGGCGAACGACAGCTTGATCGCCGCGCAAGTCGTTGAGATGAAAAGCGTGCTTGAGAAAATGCGCGAGCAGGTGCAAAACGTGGAATAAACCGTTTAAGGCGGCTTGCCGGCGGCAAAACTATGACATATGGCAGGTGGGCGCGTCATGATGAGATTTATTAACATTGGGTATGGAAATATGGTGTCGGCCACCCGCATCATTACGATTGTCAACCCTGATTCGGCGCCGATTAAACGGATCATCCAAGATGCGCGCGAAAGCGGCAAGCTCGTTGACGCGACGCACGGCCGAAGAACGCGCGCGGTCATCATCACCGACAGCGATCACGTCATTTTATCGTCCGTACAGCCGGAAACGGTGGCGAACCGCTTGTACGGAAGCGATGATTTCTCCGAGGAAGGGTAGGGTTTTCAACGTTGAAAAGCGAACGTGGATTGTTAATCGTCATGTCAGGGCCGTCCGGCGTTGGCAAAGGGACGGTGCGCAAAGCGCTGTTTTCGCGTCCTGACATCAAGCTTCATTATTCAGTGTCCGTCACAACACGCAAGCCGCGCGAAGGCGAAGTGGAAGGCGTCGACTATTTCTTTCGGACGCGCGAGCAGTTTGAACAAATGATTCGGGAAAACAAGCTGCTCGAATGGGCCGAGTATGTCGGCAACTATTACGGGACGCCGATTGATTATGTGGAAAAAACGCTCGCCGAAGGGAAAGACGTGTTTTTGGAAATCGAAGTGCAAGGAGCGATGAAAGTGCGGCGGGCGTTTCCAGAGGCGCTCTTCATTTTCTTGGCCCCGCCAAGTCTCACGGAGCTTGAAAAGCGGATCATCGGACGCGGCACCGAGTCGAAAGAGCTGATTGAAAATCGGCTGCGGGCGGCGAAAGAGGAGCTTGAAATGATGGATGCGTACGACTATGTCGTGGAAAATGATGAAGTCGAGCTCGCCTGCGAGCGGATCAAGGCGATTGTCACGGCTGAGCATTGCCGGCGCGAACGCGTCGCCGAGCGATATAAACGGATGTTGGGGGTGGAATGACGATGCTGTATCCTTCCATCGATTTGCTGATGCAAAAAGTGGACTCCAAGTATAAGCTTGTCACGGTGGTGGCCAAACGGGCACGCGAGTTGCAGGACGGTGCGGAGCTGATGGTGAAAAAGCCGGTGTCGAAAAAATTTGTCGGCCAGGCGCTCGAGGAAATTGCCGGTGACAAGGTCGAATTAGTGGAAGAGGAAAAATAACAACCTAGCTTTAGGTTGTTATTTTTTTCAATGTCGGGGGGTGGCCAACATGATCAAGGGAAAACATATTTTGCTTTGTGTGACCGGGGGGGTGGCGGCGTACAAGGCGGCGGTGCTCACCAGCCAGCTCGTCCAGCGCGGCGCTGAAGTAAAAGTGATCATGACAGAAGGGGCGTGCCAGTTCATTACACCGCTCACGTTTCAAGCATTGTCGCGCCAGGAAGTGTATGTCGATACATTTGCCGAAAACAACCCGGCCGTCATCGCCCATATCGATTTGGCGGACTGGGCGGATCTCGTCCTCGTTGCACCGGCGACGGCCAATACGATGGCGAAGCTGGCCGCCGGCATCGCCGATAATATGGTGACGACGACGATTTTGGCGACGAAAGCGCCCGTCTGGATCGCTCCGGCGATGAACGTTCATATGTACGAGCATCCGGCCGTTCGGGCGAACATGGAGCGGCTCTGTGAGTTCGGCTACCGGTTCATCGAACCGTCGGAAGGCTACTTGGCGTGCGGCTACATCGGCAAAGGGCGTCTCGAGGAACCGGAGAACATCATTGCCCATATCGAGCGGTTTTTTGCCGGCGATCCGCCGCTGTTTCGCGGGAAGCGCATTCTTGTCACCGCCGGGCCGACGCGGGAGAAGCTCGACCCAGTCCGCTATTTCTCTAACTATTCGAGCGGAAAAATGGGCTACGCCATCGCCGAAGCGGCGGCCCGCTTCGGCGCTTCGGTGACGCTCGTCTCCGGACCGACGGCGCTCCCATCGCCCGATGGCGTCGAGACGGTGGCGGTTGAATCGGCGGAAGAAATGTATGAAGCGGTTTTGTCTCGCTTTGCGGAAACGGACATCGTGATCAAAGCGGCGGCGGTCGCCGATTATCGGCCGAAATATGTCGCAGCTTCCAAAATTAAAAAGCAACCGGGCGGTTATGTCGTCGAGATGGAGCGGACGGTCGATATTTTGAAGGCGCTTGGCGAGCGGAAAACGGGGCAGATTTTGGTTGGATTTGCCGCTGAGACGGACAACCTTGAGCAGTATGCGTTAAAAAAACTGGAAGAAAAGCGGCTCGATATGGTCGTCGCCAACAATGTCACCGAAGAAGGCGCAGGGTTTGCCGGCGATACGAACATCGTCACCATCTTCCGCCGCGACGGCGTCGTTCGGCCGCTGCCGCTCATGACAAAACGCGAGGCGGCCGAGGAAATTTTAAAAGAAATACATGCCTATATCGAGGGGATTCGATGAAAGTCGCCTCCGTGATTGTCGATGTTCCGTCCCGGCAGACGGACCGCCCGTTCGATTATGCGATCCCGGAGCGCTGGCAAGGCGTCATCCAGCCGGGCATGCGGGTGACGGTGCCGTTTGGGGCGCGGCGCTTGCAAGGGTTTGTCGTCGAGGTGAAAGACCATTCCGACATCAAGCAGCTGAAACCGATTGAGCATGTGCTTGATGTCGTGCCGGTGTTAAACGAAGAGCTGCTGGATCTTGGCCGCTATTTAACGGAAACGACGCTCTGTTTCGCCATCTCGGCGTACCAGGCGATGCTGCCGGCGGCGATGCGGGCGAAATATGAAAAAACGCTCCGCTTGACGGATGAACGAAATCGGGAAGCATTGCCGGACGACCTAAAGCCGCTGTTTGTCCATCAAATGGAAGTGGCTTGGAAAGACATTGAAGCCGCCAGCTTATGGCGGGCGGCGCAAAAAGCGGTGCAACAAGGTGTGCTTGAAGCCGTTTACGAAGTGAAAGAAAAAGCAGGCAAGAAAACGGTGAAGCATGCGCGTTTGGCCGTTCCGGACAAACAGGCAAACGACGCGCTGGCGGCGCTGCCTTCAAGGCAAAAGGACGTGCTTTCGTTTTTGCTTGAAAAAGGGGAAGCGGTGCCGGTTGCCGAGCTGCAAGCGGCGCTTGGCGTTTCCTCAGCGCCGCTGAAAGCGCTCGTCGACAAAGGATTGGTGGTGCTGAACGATGTCGAGGTGTACCGCGACCCGTACGAACATCGCACGTTTCAGCCGAGCGAGCCGCCGGCGCTCACTCCGGCACAAGAAGCGGCGTTGGCGAAAATCGCCGCTTCGGTGCGCGCCGGAGAGCACCGCACGTTTTTGCTTTACGGCGTCACCGGGAGCGGGAAGACGGAAGTGTACATGCAGGCGATCGACGAAGTGCTGCGCCAAGGGAAAGAGGCGATCGTCCTTGTCCCGGAAATTTCACTGACGCCGCAAATGGTCGAGCGGTTTAAGGGGCGGTTCGGTCCGAAGGTGGCAGTGCTCCACAGCGGGCTGTCCATCGGGGAAAAATACGACGAATGGCGGAAAATTCACCGGAAAGAAGTGCAGCTTGTCGTCGGTGCGCGCTCAGCCGTGTTTGCCCCGTTTGAAAACTTAGGGATGATCATCATCGACGAAGAACATGAGACGAGCTATAAGCAAGAAGAAATGCCGCGCTACCACGCGCGCGATGTCGCCATTTACCGCGCACGCCGCCACAGCTGCCCGGTCGTGCTTGGCAGCGCCACCCCCTCGCTTGAGACGTTCGCCCGCGCCGCCAAAGGGGTGTACGAGCTGCTTGAGCTGCCGGAGCGCGTCAGCCGCCAAGGTTTGCCGTCGGTCCATGTCGTCGATATGCGCGAGGAACTGCGCAGCGGCAACCGCTCCATGTTTTCACGCCGGCTGCTTGACGGGTTGCGTGCTCGGCTCGAACGCGGCGAGCAGGCGGTGCTGTTTTTAAACCGGCGCGGCTATTCAACGTTTGTCATGTGCCGCGGCTGCGGCTACGTCATCCGTTGTCCGCATTGCGACATCTCGCTTACGTACCATCGCGCCGGCGAGCGGATGAAATGCCATTATTGCGGGCATGAAGAGCCGCTTGCCCCCCGCTGTCCGTCGTGCGGAAGCGAACACATCCGCTTTTTTGGCACTGGCACGCAAAAAGTGGAAGAAGAACTGACGAGGTTGCTGCCGAAAGCGCGCGTCATCCGCATGGATGTCGACACGACCGGCCGCAAAGGGGCGCACGAAGAGCTGCTTTCCCGTTTTGCCGCCAAGGAAGCCGATATTTTGCTCGGCACGCAAATGATTGCCAAAGGGCTCGATTTTCCAAACGTCACGCTCGTCGGCGTGCTGGCGGCTGACACGATGCTGCATTTGCCCGATTTCCGCGCCGCGGAAAAAACGTTTCAGCTGCTGACACAAGTGAGCGGGCGCGCCGGACGGCATGAGCTGCCGGGTGAAGTCGTCATTCAGACGTACACGCCCGACCATTACAGCATCGAGCTTGCCGCCCGCCATGACTATCGCGCCTTTTATCGGCGGGAGATGATGCTGCGCAAAGCGCACGGTTATCCGCCGTACTACTACTTGACGCTCATCACGGTCGCCCACCAGGAAGCGCCGGCTGCCGCCAAGACGGCGGAAAAAATCGCCGCCTACATGCGCAAACAGCTGTCAAACGAGGCGGTCGTTCTCGGTCCGGTCGCCTCGCCGATCGCCCGCCTTCACGATAGATATCGTTACCAGTGCATGATAAAATACAAACGGGAACCGAATGTAACGGCGGCGCTCAAAGCGGTCATCGACCGCTACCAAGCCGATGCCGCCCATGGCGGAGCGGCCATCACCGTCGATACGAACCCGTATATGATGATGTGAAAATGGAGGAAATGACGTTGCCAATATTGCCGATTGTCACATATCCCGCCCCGATTTTGGAGCAGCCGTGCGCCCCGGTGACAACGTTTGACCGCGAGCTTGCCCGGCTGCTTGACGACATGTACGATACGATGCTTGCCGCTGACGGGGTCGGCTTGGCCGCCCCGCAAGTCGGCATCGCCAAGCAGATCGCCGTCATTGACGTCGGCGATGAACACGGCCGGATTGAGCTCATCAACCCAGTTATCCTCGAGGCGCGCGGCGAAGAGGTCGATGTGGAAGGCTGTTTGAGCTTTCCCGGCCTGTTTGGCGAAGTGCCGCGCGCGAAATTTGTGAACGTGCGGGCGCAAAACCGGCGCGGCCGTTCGTTTACGCTTTCGGCCGCCGGTTTTTTGGCGCGCGCGTTGCAGCATGAAATCGACCATTTGCACGGTGTGCTGTTTACATCAAAAGTGATCCGTTACTGTGATCTTGAGGAATTGGAAGGATAGATGCCGATGACGAACATTGTGTTTATGGGGACTCCTGATTTTGCCGTGCCGATTTTGCGGCAGCTTCTTGACGACGGCTATCATGTTTCGGCGGTTGTCACCCAGCCGGATAAGCCAAAAGGGCGGAAGCGCCAGCTCGTGCCACCCCCGGTGAAAGTGGAAGCGGAGCGCCACGGCATCCCGGTGCTGCAGCCGACAAAAATTCGCGAGCCGGAGCAATACGAACAAGTGTTGGCGTTTGCGCCTGATTTGATTGTGACGGCGGCGTTCGGGCAAATTTTGCCGAAAGCGCTGCTGGAAGCGCCGAAATACGGCTGCATCAATGTCCATGCCTCGCTTCTGCCCGAGCTGCGCGGCGGGGCGCCGATCCATTATGCCATCTGGCAAGGAAAAACGAAAACGGGCGTCACGATCATGTATATGGTCGAGAAGCTGGATGCCGGCGATATGTTGGCGCAAGTCGAGGTGCCGATTGCTGAAACGGATACGGTCGGCACGCTCCATGATAAATTGAGCGCCGCCGGGGCTAAACTATTATCAGAAACGCTTCCACTTTTATTGGAAGGAAACGTTACGCCCGTTCCGCAAGATGAGGAGAAAGCGACGTATGCGCCGAACATTCGCCGCGAGCAGGAGCGGATCGACTGGACGCAGCCTGGCGAAGCCATTTACAACCATATTCGCGCCTTCCATCCGTGGCCGGTTGCGTATACGACACACAGCGGGAACGTTTGGAAAGTTTGGTGGGGAGAAAAAGTGCCGACACCAGAAGCGGCG
Organism: Geobacillus sp. DSP4a; assembly: GCF_013096875.1. Taxonomy (NCBI): domain Bacteria; kingdom Bacillati; phylum Bacillota; class Bacilli; order Caryophanales; family Anoxybacillaceae; genus Geobacillus; species Geobacillus sp. DSP4a. The sequence continues at coordinate 143,583 of NZ_SDLD01000001.1, forward strand.
CCGCCGGGCACGATTGTGGCGCTCGAGGAAAACGGCATTGTCGTGGCCACCGGCAATGAGACAGCCATTCGCATCACCGAATTGCAGCCGGCCGGCAAAAAGCGGATGGCCGCCGGCGAGTTTTTGCGCGGCGCCGGCAGCCGTCTTTCGGTCGGCATGAAGCTAGGAGAGGATCATGAACGTACGTGAACTTGCGTTAGAGACATTGTTGGCAATTGAACAACAAGGAGCCTACAGCCATCTGGAGCTCAATGAAGCGATTCGCAAAGGCCGGCTTGACGGGCGCGATGCGGCGTTGCTGACGGAGATCGTCTACGGCACGGTGCAGCGGCGTGATACGCTTGACTACTATTTAGCGCCGTTTTTGCGAAAGGCGCGCCGGCTGGAGCCGTGGGTGCGCATGCTGCTCCGGTTGACGCTGTACCAAATGGTGTATTTGGACCGCGTCCCGGATCACGCCGCCATTTTTGAAGCGGTCGAGATCGCCAAGCGGCGCGGCCATCGCGGCATCGCCTCGCTTGTCAACGGCGTTTTGCGCACGATCGGCCGTGAGGGTTTGCCTTCGCTTGAGGCGATTCACGACTCCGGAAAACGGCTCGCCGTCGCCACCAGCCATCCGGAATGGCTTGTCCGGCGTTGGATCGGCCAATACGGTTTTGAGGAAACGGCGCGCATGTGCGAAACGAATTTGCGCCCGCCGCAGTCAACAGCTCGCGTCAACCGGCTGCGGGCGACGGTGGAGGAAGCGCTTGACCGGCTGCGTGCTGAAGGCATGGCAGCTGCTCCCGGCCATCTCGCGCCGGAGGCCGTCCGCGCGGAAAAAGGAAATTTGGCGCATACGCAAGCGTTTCGCGCTGGTTTGCTGACGATTCAAGATGAAAGCTCGATGCTTGTCGCCCGGGCGCTTGATCCGGCTCCCGGCGAGCGGGTGCTTGACTGCTGCGCGGCGCCCGGGGGGAAGACGACCCATATCGCCGAGCGGATGGGCGGCCGCGGTGAAGTGGTCGCCGTCGATGTTCATGAGCATAAAGTGAAGCTCATTGAGCAGCAGGCGCAAAGGCTTGGGTTTCGCTGCATCACCACCCTCGCCCTTGACAGCCGCCGGCTCGGCGAGCGGTTTGCCCCTGAGTCGTTTGACCGCATTTTGGTCGATGCGCCGTGCACCGGATTCGGCGTCATTCGCCGCAAGCCGGAGATCAAATACACGAAAGGGAAAGACGACGTCGCCGCGCTCGTTGCGGTGCAGCAAGCCATTTTGCGGGCGGCCGCGCCGCTGTTGAAAAAAGGGGGCGTGCTTGTTTACAGCACGTGCACCATCGAGCGCGAAGAGAATGAAGACGCGATCGCCCGTTTTTTGGCCGACCATCCGGATTTTGCCCTTGACGACCGTCTCGCCGAGCGGATGCCAGAGCCGGTGCGGCCGCGCGTGCGAAGCGGAATGCTGCAGCTGTTGCCGCATTATTTTGATTCCGACGGGTTTTTTATCGCATTACTACGAAAGAAGGTGTAAATGGAGTGGAAATCGTCCAGACCGCTGTCCGCCGGGCCTCCAGCGGCGGGCAGCCGCCATCGTTGCCGTCTGTTTATTCGCTCACGCTTGACGAGTGGAAAGAATGGCTTGCTGCTCAAGGCGAAAAGCCGTTTCGCGCCACACAAATTTACGAATGGCTGTATGAAAAGCGCGTCACCGATTTTGCCGAGATGACGAACTTGCCGAAACGGCTGCGCGAACAGCTCGCGGCGTCGTTTTCGATCACGACGCTCAAAACGATTGTCAAGCAAACGTCCAAAGATGGGACGATCAAGTTTTTGTTTGAGCTCCATGACGGCTATTCGATCGAGACCGTGCTCATGCGCCATAACTACGGCAATTCGGTGTGCGTGACGACCCAAGTCGGCTGCCGCATCGGCTGCACGTTTTGCGCCTCGACGCTCGGTGGGCTGAAGCGTCATTTGGAAGCGGGCGAAATCGTCGCTCAAGTTGTACACGTGCAAAAGGCGCTCGATGAGACCAATGAGCGCGTCAGCAGCATCGTCGTGATGGGCATTGGCGAGCCGTTTGACAATTACGATGCGCTCATCAAATTTTTGCGCATCGTCAACCATCCGAAAGGGTTGAACATCGGCGCCCGCCATATCACCGTGTCAACGAGCGGGATTATTCCGAAAATCTATCAATTTGCTGACGAAGGCATGCAAATCAATTTCGCCATTTCGCTGCATGCACCGACGAACGAGCTGCGGACGAAGCTGATGCCGATTAATAAGGCGTATCCGCTGCCGAAGCTCATGGAGGCGGTCCGATACTACATTGAAAAAACTGGACGGCGCGTGACGTTCGAGTACGGATTGTTCGGCGGAGTGAATGACCAACTTGAGCATGCCGAGCAGCTGGCCGAGCTGCTTAAAGGGCTGAAATGCCATGTGAATTTGATTCCGGTCAACTATGTGCCGGAGCGAAATTATGTGCGCACGCCGCGCAACCAAATTTTTGCCTTTGAACGGGCGCTGAAAAAACATGGAATCAACGTCACCATTCGCCGCGAACACGGACACGACATCGATGCCGCCTGCGGACAGCTTCGCGCGAAGGAGCGGAAAGAAGAGACGAGGTGAATCGGATGCGAGCCGTTTTCCGAACTGATATCGGCCAAATTCGCGAGCATAACGAAGACAACGGCGGTGTATTTGTCAACGAAAGCGGCCAATATTTCGCGGTTGTCGCCGATGGAATGGGCGGTCACCGCGCCGGCGATGTGGCGAGCGCGATGGCGGTGGCGCACTTGCAAGAGCAATGGGAGCAAGCGCCGTGCGTTTCCTCGCCGGCTGAGGCGGAGCAGTGGCTGAAAGTGCAGATCGCAGCCGCCAATGAGCGGCTGTTTCGCTACGCCCTCTCCCATCCGGAATGCCAAGGGATGGGAACGACGGTCGTCGGCGCCATTTGCGCTGGGCCGTTTGCCACCATCGCGCATATCGGCGACAGCCGCTGCTACTTATTGAACCAAAACGGAATTCAACAGTTGACCGATGACCATTCTCTTGTCAATGAGCTGGTCAAAAGCGGGCAAATTTCCAAAGAGGACGCCGAACACCATCCACGCAAAAACGTGCTTTTGCGGGCGCTTGGCACCGAACCGGCCGTGAAGGTCGATATCAAAACCGTTTCCATCGATGACGGCGATATGCTCCTGCTATGCTCGGACGGATTGTCAAACAAAGTGCCCGAGGCAGACATCGTGCAAATTTTGACCGGTGCCGGCGCGCTTGAAGAAAAAGCGCAGGCGCTCATCGAATTGGCGAACGGGCGGGGCGGGGAAGACAACATTTCGCTTGCAGTCGTTGATTTTTCAGTGGAACGTGAAGGTGGGTGATCGGCGTGCTTATCGGAAAGCGATTGAACGACCGCTACAAAATCATCAGCCTGATCGGCGGCGGCGGCATGGCGAATGTCTATTTGGCCCGCGACATCATTTTGGAGCGCGATGTCGCCGTGAAAGTGCTCCGCCTTGATTTTGCCAACGACGACCGGTTTATTAAACGGTTCCGCCGCGAAGCGCAGGCGGCGACGAGCTTAAATCATGAGCATATTGTGTCGATTTACGACGTCGGCGAGGAAGAAGGCCTTTATTATATCGTGATGGAGTATGTGCGCGGTTCGACGCTGAAACAGTACATTCAGCAGCATGCCCCGCTTCCGGTCGAGCGGGCGCTTTGCATCATGGACCAACTGACGTCGGCCATCGCCCATGCCCATGAGAACGGTATTATCCACCGCGACATTAAACCGCAAAACATTTTGCTTGATGAGCACGGCAACGTGAAAGTGACCGACTTCGGCATCGCGGTGGCGATGAGCGGAACGACGATTACACAGACGAACTCGGTGCTCGGTTCGGTTCATTATTTGTCGCCGGAGCAGGCGCGCGGCGGCATTGCCACTGAAAAGTCGGACATTTATTCGCTTGGCATCGTCATGTTTGAGCTTGTCACCGGCCGGCTGCCGTTTTCCGGCGAATCGGCCGTTTCGATCGTGCTGAAGCATTTGCAGGCGGAAACGCCGTCGCCCAAGGCGTGGAATCCCGACATTCCGCAAAGCGTCGAAAATATTATTTTAAAAGCGACGGCGAAAGACCCGTTTTACCGCTATGAATCGGCGCGCGCCATGAACGAGGACATCCGGACGGCGCTGGACCCGAGGCGGCGCAACGAGGCCAAATTCACGATCCCGGATGACGGCGATGAAGCGACGAAGGCCATCCCGATCATAAAACATCCGGAAAGTGCCGCGCTTGAGCCGGAGACGCTTGTCTATGAGGAAAAGGCGAACGAGCCGGCCAAAGCGGATGACGAGCCAAAGGCGAAGCCGAAACGGAAGCGGGTCTGGATCGCCTGGCTTGCCGCCGTCATCCTATTGCTTGGAGCGGCCGGCGTGAGCGCGCTCACATGGATTCCGGACGTGTTCTTTCCAAAGGAAGTGACGGTGCCGGATGTCGTCAATAAAGACTATGACGAAGCTGTTGAACAGTTGTCGGCGCTCGGCTTGGAAATCAAAGACACGATCGATGTCGAAGATGATGCAATAGAAAAAGGAAAAGTCGTGCGCACCGACCCGGAAGCCGGAATGACGGTGAAGCAAGGGGCCGGCATTGTCATCTATAAGAGCGCCGGCAAAAAGAAAATCGAGTTTCCAAGCTTTATCGGCGACGATATTTCGGCCGCCGAGGAGGAGCTGCGCGCGGAAGGGTTCACTCGCATTACGCGCAACGGCCGCCATAGCGATAAGCCGGAAGGGACGATTTTGGATCAATATCCGTACGCCGGCGATGAAGTCGTGCCGAGCGAAACGGAAGTGATGTTCACGGTCAGCCTCGGTCCGGAAACCGTAACGCTCAAAGACTTGAGCGGCTATACGGAAAAAAGTGTGCGCGACTACGGCGAAGACCAAGGGCTGCGCATTGAAGTGAAGTACGAGTATTCCGATGAAGTGCCGAAAGGGCTTGTCATCTCGCAAACTCCGGCAGCCAATGAGCAGGTGGAAAAAGGCGAGACTGTTACGGTCGTCATTTCCCGCGGCCCGGAGCCGAAACCATCCAAAACGGTCATCAAAGAAATCGTCATCCCATACGAGCCGGCGGAAAACGGACAGGTGGTGGAAGCCCAGCTTTACATTCAAGATGCGAACCATAACATGACAACGCCATATAAAACGTACCGGCTGACAGGGCCGGTCACGGAGATCGTAGAGTTTGAAATTCCATACGGGGAGACGGCGTATTATCGCGTTATTGTCAACAATGTTGTCAAAGACGAAGGATCGATTCCATATCCAGAACACGGCGGAAAAAAGGAGTGAGGCTATGGCAGAAGGGCAAATCATCAAAGCGTTGAGCGGATTTTATTACGTGCTCTCGGAAGGGAATGTGTTTCAGTGCCGCGGGCGCGGTGTGTTTCGCAAGCAAAAAGTGACGCCGCTTGTCGGCGACCGCGTTGTCTTTACGGCGACAAGCGAGACGGAAGGCTACATTTTGGACATTCGCGAGCGGCAAAATGAACTGGTGCGGCCGCCGATCGCCAACGTCGAGCAGGCGATTTTAGTTTTTTCTGCCGTAAGCCCGGACTTTAGCGCCAAGCTGTTGGACCGCTTTCTCGTCTTAATCGAATCGAAGGAAATTGCGCCGATTATCGTCATTAGCAAAATGGATTTGCTCGATGGCGAGGCGAAAGACGCGATCGCCCGTTATGCAGGTGATTACCGGCGCATTGGCTATGAGGTGATTGAGACGTCGGCCGTGACAAAAGACGGCCTCGATAAGCTGGCGGCGCACCTGCGCGGCCGCGTCTCGGTCGTTGCCGGACAGTCCGGCGTCGGCAAGTCATCGCTGTTAAATGCGCTTCGCCCGGATTTGCGGCTGAAAACCGGCGATATTTCCACCCATTTAGGGCGCGGCAAACATACGACCCGCCACGTCGAGCTGCTGGAGGTGGCCGGCGGGCTCGTCGCCGACACACCGGGGTTTAGCGCCCTCGAGTTCGACGATATTGAACTTGACGAGCTGCCGCGCTATTTTCCGGAATTCCGGGAATACGGAGAAGGGTGCAAGTTCCGCGGCTGCCTTCATGTGGCCGAACCGAAATGTGCGGTCCGCGAGGCGGCTGAGGCTGGGGACATTCCGCCGTACCGCTACGACCATTATTTAAGTTTTGTTGCGGAAATGAAAGAACGAAAGCCGAGGTATTGAACGATGATTCGAATTGCGCCATCGATTTTGTCAGCTGATTTTGCCCGTTTGGCCGAGGAAATCCGTTCGGTGGAAGAAGGCGGAGCCGATTGGCTTCATGTCGATGTCATGGACGGACGGTTCGTGCCGAATATCACGATCGGGCCGCCGGTCGTTGCCGCCATTCGCCCGGTGACGAAGCTGCCGCTTGACGTTCATTTAATGATCGCCGACCCTGACCGATACATTCCGGCGTTCGCCAAAGCCGGGGCGGACATCATCTCCGTCCACGCCGAGGCGTGCGTGCATTTGCACCGGACGATTCACTTTATTAAAGAGCAAGGTGTCAAGGCCGGGGTCGTGTTGAATCCGCATACGCCGGTTGAGACAATCCGCCATGTCATCGCCGACGTCGATCTTGTCCTATTGATGACAGTCAACCCGGGGTTTGGCGGGCAGGCGTTCATTCCGTCCGTCGTGCCGAAAATTCGCGAAGTCGCCCGTTTGGCCGGCGAACAAAACAAGGCGCTGGACATCGAAGTGGACGGCGGCGTCAACGCGAAAACAGCGCCGCTTTGCGCCGAAGCCGGGGCGAATGTGCTCGTCGCCGGGTCGGCCATTTACAATGAGGCGGACCGGGCGGCGGCCATTCGCGCTTTGCGAGAAGCGTGCGCCAAGTAGAGAACGGGCTCCTGCATCCGGCAGCCGCTGCAACGGTAGGCGGTGAGCGCCGGAAAAGCCAGGCAAGGCGAAACAAGGCTTTTTCTTATTGAAAAAGGCGAAGGGGGGAAGGGGAATGGTGATCCATATTGTCGGCGGCGGCCCGCGTGAGCTTCTCCCTAGCTTGCGCCGCTATGACGGCGCGGATGTGCATTGGGTCGGCGTCGACCGCGGCACAACGGCGCTGCTTGAAGCCGGCCTCCAGCCGGTGCGGGCGTTTGGCGATTTCGATTCCGTGCCGGCTGAAGAAGTGGCCAAGCTTCAGCAAATGCTTCCGGATTTGGAAATATGGCCGGCAGAAAAAGACAAAACAGATATGGAGATCGCCCTTGATTGGGCGGTGGAACAGGACGCCTGCCACATCCGTCTGTTTGGCGCCACCGGCGGACGGCTTGACCATCTGTTTGGCAATGTCGAGCTGTTGCTGAAATACGCCGGCCGGCCGATTGAAATCGTCGACCGGCAAAATGTGTTGACCGTCCATCTGCCCGGCGTGCATACGATCACACGCGACGATCGATACCGCTATGTGTCTTACATCCCGATTTCTGAAACGGTGGCGGGGCTCACGCTTATTGGATTTAAATATCCATTGGCCGACTGTCATATTTCCCGCGGTTCCACACTATGTATTAGTAATGAACTTATCCAATCTTCCGGTACTTTTTCGTTTTCGGAAGGCATATTAATGATGATAAGGAGCAGCGATTTTGCCGGCTGTCCGTAGTTGCGATTGGTCAGCAACGGAATATACTGGATAAGGAAATGGCGGGAAGCGCGTGATATGACGGGTGTGAGGAGGGAATCGGGATGAAGTTTTATACGATCAAGCTGCCGAAATTTTTAGGCGGAATTGTGCGGGCGGTGTTGAACGCGTTTAAAAAAGGGTAAGAAAAAAGCACCATTTTTGGTGCTTTTTTTGTTGAACGGTTAGACGCGTTTCACTTTTCCGGATTTCAAGGCGCGCGCCGAAACCCAAACGCGTTTCGGTTTGCCGTCGACTAAAATGCGCACTTTTTGCAAGTTGGCTTTCCACGTGCGGCGGCTGGCGTTCATGGCGTGCGAACGTGTGTTGCCGAACGATTTTTTCTTGCCGGTAATGAAGCATTTCGCCATCGTTTTTCCCTCCTTGCTTTTACATCCCTCTAAAAACACTATTATAATTTATCATACAACGGAAGGGATTGCAATAGACGCGCTCTTTCTCTTTCAAGAAAATGTCCTTGACATATATTTCAGTTTTCGGCTAAATAATACTAGTGGGCGGCCGAGCGCTTTGAAAACAGAAAACGTTATAGTACAATGGGGGTAGCTGTGCGAGATACGCAAAGGGGGAACGAACATGTCAATTGAATGGCAAACAAAATATGGGCGCATTGAAATTGCCAATGAGGTCATTGCCATGATTGCCGGGGGAGCGGCCGTCGATTGCTACGGCATTGTCGGAATGGCGTCGAAAAATCAAATTCGCGACGGGCTGTCGGAAATTTTGCGCCGTGAGAACTTTTCCAAAGGAGTTATCGTCCGCGAGGAAAACGGCGAAGTACATATCGACATGTACATCATCGTCAGTTACGGGACGAAAATTTCCGAAGTCGCCCACAATGTGCAGTCGAAAGTGAAATATACACTCGATCAGACGCTTGGATTGGCGGTTCAGTCCATCAACATTTACGTCCAAGGGGTTCGGGTGGTGAATCCGTAGTAAGGGGGAATCAGCCGGTGGCAATGAGGACGCTTGACGGAAGACGGTTTGCCGATATGGTGCAGCAAGGAGCCGCGCATTTGGCGAACAACGCCAAGGCGGTCGATGCGCTGAACGTCTTTCCGGTTCCAGATGGCGATACAGGAACAAACATGAACTTGTCGATGACGTCCGGAGCGAAAGAGGTGAAGGCGCATGTCTCCGACCATATCGGCAACGTCGCCGCGGCGCTGGCGAAAGGATTGTTGATGGGGGCGCGCGGCAATTCCGGCGTTATTTTGTCGCAGTTGTTCCGCGGGTTTGCCAAAGCAGTGGAAGGCAAACCGCAAGTGGACGGCTTCGAATTTGCCGCCGCCCTGCAAGCGGGGGTCGATACGGCCTATAAGGCGGTGATGAAGCCGGTCGAAGGAACGATGCTCACCGTAGCGAGAGAGGCGGCGCGCAAGGCAATTGAAACAGCGAAAAAAGATCGCGATGTCGTAGCGGTGATGGAAGCGGCGCTTGCAGAGGCGAAAGCCGCGCTCAAGCGCACGCCGGAGCTGCTGCCGATCTTAAAGGAAGTCGGGGTTGTCGACAGCGGCGGCCAAGGGCTTGTGTACGTGTACGAAGGATTCCTTGCCGCTTTGAAAGGAGAAGCTGTCAGCACCGCTCCCGCCGAAGTGCCGATGGAAGAGCTTGTAAAGATGGCTCATCATCAAAGCGCGCAAAGCCATATTCATACCGACGAAATTGAGTTTGGCTACTGTACGGAATTCATGGTTCGGTTTGAGAAGGACAAACTGGCCCAGCATCCGTTTTCCGAAGAAATGTTTCGCCGCGACTTGAGCCGATTTGGCGATTCTTTGCTTGTCGTCGCCGACGATGAGCTTGTCAAAGTGCACATCCATTCGGAAACGCCGGGCGAGGTGTTGACCTACGGCCAGCGCTACGGAAGTCTCATCAACATTAAAATTGAAAACATGCGCGAACAGCATGCCAACATCGTCGGCAAAGAGGCGGAACGGCCGCTGCAAGCCGGCGCGGAAGAAGCGAAGCCGTACGGCATCGTTGCCGTCGCGATGGGCGCCGGCGTGGCCGAATTGTTTCAAAGCATCGGCGCGCACGCGGTCATTGAAGGCGGACAGACGATGAACCCAAGCATCGAAGAAATCGCGGAGGCCATTCACCGCGTCAACGCGGAGACGGTGTTCGTGCTGCCGAACAACAAAAATGTCGTGATGGCGGCCAAACAAGCGGCCGAGCTTTCCGAGCGGCAGGTGATCGTCATCCCATCGAAAACCGTTCCGCAAGGCATGGCGGCGCTCTTGGCGTTCAATCCAGCGCAGTCAGCCGAGCAAAACGAGCGGGCGATGACGGCGGCGCTTTCGCGGGTGAAAACGGGGCAAGTGACGTTTTCTGTGCGCGATACAACAATCGATGGCGTCGAAATCGAAAAAGGCGACTACATGGGGCTGTTCGATGACCGCATCGTCGTCGCCGATAAGGACAAGTTGGCCGTGACGAAGCGGCTGCTTGATGCGCTCATTGACGAGGAAAGTGAAATTGTCACCATTTTGTACGGCGAGGATGCGACCGAAGTGGAAGTGGAAACTATTGTCGCCTATCTGGAAACGGAATATGATGGAGTGGAAGTCGAAGTGCACAACGGCCGGCAGCCGCTCTATCCGTTTATCATTTCCGTCGAATAATATGTTAAAATAATAGAAGGGAGCATTCCCTTCTATTTTTTTATGCGAACGGAGGAAAGGCACCGATGAAATATAAAAGCGTCTTTGACATCATCGGCCCGGTGATGGTCGGACCGTCAAGCTCGCATACCGCCGGGGCGGCGCGCATCGGCCTCGTCGCGCGCAAGCTGTTTGGAAGACAGCCTGAATGGGCGCGCATCTCGTTTTACGGCTCGTTTGCCGAAACGTACCGGGGGCATGGGACCGATGTGGCCATCGTCGCCGGGTTGCTTGGATTTGATACGTTTGATGATCGCATCCCGGACGCTCTGGCGATCGCTCAGGCTGCGGGAATGGACGTCTCGTTTTCCGCCGAAGAGGCGATTCCGCATCACCCGAACACGGCGCGTGTGCGCATTGGCGACGGAAAAGGGGAGCTTGAGCTTGTCGGCGTGTCCATTGGCGGAGGGAAAATTGAAATCATCGAGTTAAACGGGTTCGAGTTAAAGTTGTCGGGCCATCACCCAGCGCTATTAATCATGCATAACGACCGTTACGGGACGATCGGGGCAGTGGCCAGCGCGCTGGCGAAGCATGCCATTAATATCGGCCATATGGAAGTATCGCGCAAGGAAAAAGGGAAGGAAGCGCTGATGACGATCGAAGTCGATCAACCGTTGACCGACGAGCTTTTGCAAGAGTTGGAGCAGCTGCCTAACATTATTCAAGTAACCAAACTCGTTGATTAAAGCGAAAGCGGTTCCATGTTTTGCGAAGACAGCCATGATGACGGACAGGAAGGATGGGGAAAAGGGAATGTTTCGCAATGTTGCCGAGCTTGTTGCATTGGCGGAAAAAGAGCAAATCAAAATCGCTGAGGTGATGATCCGCCAAGAAGTCGAAGTGAGCGGGCGCAACCGGGAGGAGATTATGGCGCAAATGGAGCGCCACCTCGAAGTGATGGAGCGGGCTGTTGAAAGAGGGCTGCAAGGAGTCGTTTCCCGCTCGGGGCTGACAGGCGGCGATGCGGTGCGGGTGCAGCGCTATATCGAGCAGGGCCGCTTTTTGTCCGGGGAAACGATTTTGGATGCCGTCAGCAAAGCCATGGCGACAAATGAAGTGAACGCGGCCATGGGCGTCATTTGTGCGACGCCGACAGCGGGCTCAGCCGGCGTTGTCCCCGGGACGCTGTTTGCCGTGAAAGAGCGGTTGAAGCCGACGAGAAAAGAAATGGTCGAATTTTTGTTCACCGCTGGGGCGTTCGGCTATGTCGTCGCCAACAATGCTTCCATCTCAGGGGCGGCCGGCGGCTGTCAAGCCGAAGTCGGTTCGGCAGCCGGCATGGCGGCTGCGGCGCTCGTTGAGCTGGCCGGCGGAACGCCTGCTCAAGCAGCCGAAGCGATGGCGATCGCCTTAAAAAATATGCTAGGATTAGTATGTGATCCTGTCGCTGGCTTGGTCGAAGTGCCGTGCGTCAAACGGAATGCGATGGGGGCGGCCAACGCCATGATCGCTGCTGATATGGCGCTGGCCGGTGTAAAAAGCCGCATTCCGTGTGATGAAGTGATCGAGGCGATGTACCGCATCGGCGCGGCCATGCCGGTGGCGCTGAAAGAAACTGCGCAAGGGGGGTTGGCCGCGACGCCGACCGGCCGCGCCATCGCGGCCCGCATTTTCGGCGCTTCTGCGGCATCGAAGTGAACGAAACGATGCAACAGCCGGTGACGGCGGTCAAAGGCATCGGTGAAGAAACGGCTGCGGCGCTCGCCGACATCGGCATCACAACCGTCGGCGACCTGCTCATGTATGCGCCGTACCGGTATGACGATTACGAACAAAAAGATCTGGCCGCCGCCCGCCATGAAGAAAAAGTGACAGTGGAAGGGAAGGTGCACAGCGCCCCGCTTGTAACGTATTACGGAAAAAAAAAGTCGCGCCTTTCCTTTCGCCTGCTTTCCGGCCGCTATTTGATCACGGTTGTCTGCTTCAACCGCCCGTATTTGAAAGAAAAACTCGCCTTCAATGAAACGGTGACCGTAATCGGCAAGTGGGACCGGCACCGGCAGGCGATCAACGCCTATGAGCTTCGTTTCGGGGCCGCTCCGGAGACGGCCGGCATTGAACCGGTCTATTCGGTGCGCAGCCCGCTGACGGTCAAAACGATGCGCCGGCTCATGAAGGCGGCGTTCGCCCAGTTTGGCGCGCACATTCCCGACCCGCTGCCGCCCGCTTTGCGCCGCGCCTACCGTCTTGTCGACAAGCAGGAGGCGGTTCGCGCCCTTCATTTTCCGCGCTCGCGTGAAGAGTTGCACCAGGCGCGACGCCGGCTCGTCTATGAAGAGTTTTTGCTGTACCAGCTGAAAATGCAGGCGTTTCGGCGAATTGTGCGCGACGGGCAGCACGGCGTCTCCCATTCGTTTTCCGAAGAGCGGCTGGCGGCGTTTCTTTCCGCTTTGCCGTTTTCATTAACGAACGCCCAGCGGCGCGTCATCAAGGAGATTTTGGCCGATATGCGGGCGCCAAGGCAAATGAACCGTCTTTTGCAAGGCGATGTCGGCTCCGGCAAGACGGTCGTGGCCGCCGTGGCGCTGTATGCGGCGGTGTTGTCCGGCTTTCAAGGAGCGCTGATGGTGCCGACGGAAATTTTGGCTGAGCAGCATGCCCGCTCGCTCGCCGACCTGTTTGCCGGCACAGATGTCACGCTGGCGCTGTTGACAAGCTCCGTGAAAGGGAAGAGGCGCAAAGAGCTGCTTGCGGAATTGGAGGAAGGGGCGATCGACATCGTCATTGGGACGCACGCGTTGATTCAAGAAGGTGTACAGTTTCGCCGGCTCGGCCTCGCCATTACTGATGAGCAGCACCGGTTTGGCGTCGAGCAGCGTCGCATTTTGCGCGAAAAGGGGCATGCCCCGGACGTGCTGATGATGACGGCGACGCCAATTCCGCGCACGCTGGCGATCACGGCGTTCGGTGATATGGACGTATCAGTGCTCGACGAAATGCCGGCCGGGCGGAAGAAAGTGGAAACGTATTGGGTCAAGCATCATCAATTCGCGCGCGTGCTCGATTTTATCGAAAAAGAGCTTCGCCGGGGGCATCAGGCGTACGTCATTTGTCCGCTTATTGAAGAGTCGGAAAAATTGGATGTGCAAAATGCCATTGATGTTCATAGTCAGCTCGTCCACTACTACCGCGGGAAATATGAGATTGGCCTCATGCACGGCCGGCTGTCGGCCGATGAAAAAGAAGCGGTGATGCGAGCGTTCAGTGAAAACCGCATTCATGTGCTCGTTTCGACAACGGTCGTGGAAGTCGGGGTGAATGTGCCGAACGCCACTGTGATGGTCATCTATGACGCCGAACGGTTTGGACTTGCCCAGCTTCATCAGCTGCGCGGCCGGGTCGGGCGGGGGGACGCCCAGTCATACTGCATTTTAATTGCCGACCCGAAATCGGAAGTCGGCAAAGAACGGATGCGCATCATGACGGAGACGACGGACGGGTTTGTGCTGGCGGAAAAGGATTTGGAGCTGCGTGGTCCAGGCGATTTTTTCGGCACGAAACAAAGCGGGCTTCCGGAGTTTCAATTTGGCGATCCGGTGCATGATTACCGCATCTTGGAAGTCGCGCGCCGCGATGCCGCCAAACTCGTGTCGACGACGGCGTTTTGGCGTGATGAAGCGTACGCGGGGCTGCGCGCCGAACTTGAGGCGTCCGGCGTGCTCGATGGAGAAAAGTTAGATTAATAGGCAGGCGGCAAAATGTGGCCGCTTTTCACTTTTTCTGCTTGCATTCCGTTTTTTGATATTATATATTACTTTTAGTACCTAGTCATAAAACCGGACGGTGTAACGAATCGATGAGAAAAAGCAAACGCGAACGGCAACGGCTGCTGCAGGAGACGATCCGGGAAAATCCGTTTATTACCGACGAAGAGCTGGCAGAAAAGTTCTCAGTCAGCGTGCAGACGATCCGCCTCGACCGGCTTGAACTGTCGATTCCGGAGCTGCGCGAGCGCATTAAACATGTCGCTCGCCAGTCGTTCGCGGATAAAGTGCGGGCGCTGCCGCTTGAGGAAGTGATCGGCGATATTATCGACATTGAGCCGGATGAGAGCGCCATTTCCATTTTCGATGTGAAAGAAGATCATGTGTTCCGGCGCACCCGCATCGCCCGCGGCCATCATTTGTTCGCCCAGGCGAATTCGCTCGCCGTTGCCGTAATCCATGACGAATTGGCGCTGACGGCGAAAGCGACGATCCGCTTTGTTCGTCAAGTCAAGGAAGGCGAACGGGTGGTGGCGAAGGCGAAGGTGACCGGCAAAACGGCGAACGGGCGCACGATTGTCGACGTAAACAGCTACGTCGGCCAAGAGCTCGTGTTTTCCGGAACGTTCGAGATGTATCGTTCAAACATAGAGAAAAAGGATGGCGACAGCAATGAACATCGCGATTGATGCCATGGGAGGCGACCATGCTCCACGCGAAATCGTCCTTGGGGCGGCTCGAGCCGCCGCGCATTTTCCCGACATTCATATTACGCTTATCGGCGACGAAGCGAAAATCCGTCCGCATGTGCCGGACGGAGGGCGCCTGTCGATCCTCCATACTGATGAGGTGATTGAAGCGACCGATGAGCCGGTGCGGGCTGTGCGGCGCAAAAAAAACTCGTCGTTGGTGCGCATGGCGGAAGAAGTGAAAGAAGGGCGCGCTGACGCGTGCATATCGGCCGGCAATACTGGTGCGTTGATGGCGGCTGGGCTGTTTGTCGTTGGGCGGATTGCCGGCATCGACCGGCCAGCGCTCGCGCCGACATTGCCTACGCTGGACGGGCGGGGGTTTGTCTTTTTGGATGTCGGCGCCAATGTCGACGCCCGCCCGGAGCATTTGCAGCAATATGCGATTATGGGGCACGTGTATGCCCAACAAGTGCGGGGCATCGCCAAGCCGCGCATCGGCCTGCTCAACGTCGGCACCGAAGATCAAAAAGGGAATGAAACCGTGAAGCGGGCGTTCTCCTTGCTGAAAGAAACGAACCTTCATTTCATCGGCAATGTGGAGGCGCGTGATTTGCTGAATGGCGTGGCCGATGTCGTTGTCGCTGATGGGTTTGCCGGCAATGTCGCCTTAAAAACGATCGAGGGAACGGCGATGGCGCTTTTTTCGTTGCTCAAGCAGACGCTGACAAGCGGCGCGGTCGCAAAACTCGCCGCCGCTGTCCTCAAGCCGAAGCTCGCTGGACTGAAAAAGATGATGGACTACTCCGAATACGGCGGGGCGGCGTTGTTCGGCTTGAACGCTCCGGTCATTAAAGCGCACGGCTCATCCGATGCGAACGCTATTTTCCATGCCGTCCGCCAAGCGCGCGAGATGGTGGCCCATGATGTCATTGGCACGATCAAAGCGGAG
Source organism: Geobacillus sp. DSP4a (assembly GCF_013096875.1). Lineage (NCBI taxonomy): Bacteria > Bacillati > Bacillota > Bacilli > Caryophanales > Anoxybacillaceae > Geobacillus > Geobacillus sp. DSP4a. The sequence goes on from NZ_SDLD01000001.1 coordinate 159,301, forward strand.
CTCGAGCGGGCATAATGGATAAAGGAGGAAGCAAAATGGGGAAAATCGCCTTTTTATTTCCGGGACAAGGGTCGCAAACGGTCGGCATGGCCAAGGACGCCGCCGACCGCGACGCCCGCGCCCGTGCGGTGATTGAGGCGGCTGACGAGCGGCTCGGATTTCCGCTTTCTTCGCTCATGTTCAACGGGCCGCAAGCTGAGCTGACGCTGACGTACAACGCCCAGCCGGCGCTTTTGACCGCCAGCATCGCCTTGCTTCAGCTCGTAGACGGAGAAGGCTTGAAGGCCGATTACGTCGCCGGCCATAGTTTGGGTGAATACACGGCGCTCGTGGCCGCCGGCGCTATGTCGTTTGCCGACGCTGTCTATGCGGTGCGCCGCCGCGGCGAGCTGATGGATGAAGCGGTGCCGGCCGGCGAAGGGACGATGGCTGCCGTATTAGGGATGGAGGCAGAGGCGCTCGAAGCGGTGACGAACGAAATTGCCGCCCAAGGCCATCCGGTTGAGCCGGCCAATTTCAACTGCCCGGGGCAAATCGTCATCTCCGGTTCGAAAGCGGGAGTGGAAAAGGCGGGGCAGTTGGCGAAAGAGCGCGGCGCGAAACGCGTCATTCCGCTGGAAGTGAGCGGACCGTTCCATTCGTCGCTCATGAAGCCGGCGGCGGAAAAACTGCAGGCTGTTCTTGACAGCCTGGCCATTGAAGATGCTGCTGTTCCCGTCATCGCCAATGTAACGGCCGAGCCGGTGACGAAGAAAGAAGACATTGCCCGTCTTCTTATTGAACAGCTCTATTCGCCGGTGCGCTGGGAACAGTCGGTGCGCACGCTGTTGGCGTTTGGGGTCGACACGTTTGTCGAAATCGGACCGGGGAAAGTGTTGTCTGGCCTCGTGAAAAAAATCGACCGCAACGCCCGTGTTTATGCGGTAAACGATCTCGCTTCCTTGGAAACGACCATTGCGGCGCTGAAAGGAGAATAACAAAACAATGCTTGAAGGAAAAATCGCCCTCGTTACCGGGGCGTCGCGCGGCATCGGCCGGGCGGTTGCCTTGGAGCTCGCCCGTCAAGGGGCGAACGTCGTTGTCAACTATGCCGGCAGCGAGGCAAAAGCGAATGAAGTCGTTGAGATGATCCGCTCGCTCGGCCGCGAAGCGATCGCCGTCCAGGCGGACGTCGCCCGGGCGGAGGAGGTGGAGCGCTTGGTGAAAACAGCGCTCGACCAGTTCGGCCGCCTCGACATTTTGGTGAACAACGCCGGCATTACGCGCGACAATTTGCTCATGCGGATGAAAGAAGAAGAATGGGATGCGGTGATTAATACGAACTTAAAAGGGGTATTTCTTTGTACGAAGGCTGTGACACGGCCGATGATGAAGCAGCGCGGCGGCCGGATCATCAACATCGCCTCCGTCGTCGGGGTCATCGGCAACCCTGGGCAGGCGAACTACGTGGCGGCCAAAGCCGGCGTCATCGGATTGACGAAGACGGCCGCGCGCGAACTCGCGAGCCGGAACATCACCGTCAACGCCGTCGCACCGGGATTCATTACAACCGATATGACCGAAGCGCTCAGCGAGGAATTGAAGGGGGAAATGTTAAAACAAATTCCGCTCGCCCGTTTCGGCGAGCCGGATGACGTCGCCCGCGTTGTGGCGTTTCTCGCGTCCGACGCCGCCGGCTACATGACCGGCCAGACGCTTCACGTTGATGGCGGCATGGTCATGCCGTAACAAAAGGCGGCTAGTATTTTCCCTGAGAATCGACTATAATCATGAAGGGAGGTGAACAGAATGGCAGACGTATTGGAACGTGTCACGAAAATCATCGTCGACCGGCTCGGGGTTGACGAATCGCAAGTGACGCTCGAGGCGTCGTTCAAAGACGATTTGGGTGCTGACTCGCTCGACATCGTCGAATTGGTCATGGAGCTCGAAGACGAATTCAACATGGAAATTTCCGACGAAGAAGCGGAAAAAATTGTCACAGTCGGAGATGCTGTGAACTACATAAAAAGCCATCTGTAATCCCGCTTTTTTTGCAAAGTCCCGTTGCTCCGAACGGGGCTTTCTCTGCTTTTTAAGAGGCGCACGGGACCTAGCCGCGGAAAAAAGGCGCCTTTGCCACTCGCGTAGCGGGATGGTGAACGGATATAATAAAGGATAGTATACGGCCAGTTTTGTCTGGAACGAAGTCGGAGGGCATTTTTATGTCAAAACAAAAAGACAAAGAACGCATCCACGAAAAAAGGCGGGCGAAGTTTCAAGAACTGCAAAGGAAAATCGGGATCACCTTCCAAAATGAAAAGCTGTTGATGCAAGCGTTCACCCATTCATCGTATGTGAATGAGCATCGGCGGCGGCTTCACGAGGATAATGAACGGCTCGAGTTTTTGGGCGACGCTGTGCTGGAGCTGACCGTTTCCCAATATTTGTTTCAAAAATTCCCACATATGAGCGAAGGGCAGTTGACAAAGCTGCGGGCGGCCATTGTCTGCGAGCCGTCACTTGTGAAATTTGCCAACGCCCTGTCGTTTGGCGAACTCGTTTTGCTTGGCAAAGGCGAGGAGCTGACCGGCGGACGGACGCGCCCGGCGCTTTTGGCTGACGTGTTTGAAGCGTTTATCGGCGCCCTTTATTTGGATCAAGGAATGGAGGCGGTCCTCCATTTTTTAGGGCAAACGATCTTTCCCAAAATAGATGAAGGTGCTTTTTCTCATGTGATGGATTTTAAAAGCCAGCTGCAGGAACTCGTGCAGCGCGACGGCAGCGGGACGCTTGAATACACCATTTTGGAAGAAAAAGGACCGGCCCACAACAAAGAGTTCGTCGCCCGCGTGGCGTTAAACGGCCAAGAGCTCGGCATCGGTGTCGGCCGCTCCAAAAAGGAAGCCGAGCAGCATGCGGCACAAATGGCGCTTGAGACGCTGCGGGCTGCCGAGCGGCCATAGAAGGCTGGCGCTTTTACGTCAGTCTTTTTGTATGAACATTTTTTCTCGACGCACTGTGGTGGTATATTGAAAACAGCAGCCTGTCCCGGTCCGCTCCGGCGGGCCGAGATCAAAGCGGAAAGATGGTGAAGCATCGTATCATGTTCCTGAAACGGTTAGATGTGATCGGCTTCAAATCATTCGCCGACCGCGTATCGATTGATTTTGTCCCCGGTGTCACGGCGGTTGTCGGCCCGAACGGAAGCGGCAAAAGCAACATTACCGACGCGATCCGCTGGGTGCTCGGCGAGCAGTCGGCGAAATCGCTGCGCGGGGCGAAAATGGAAGACGTCATTTTCGCCGGCAGCGACTCGCGCAAGCCGCTGAATGTCGCCGAAGTGACGATCACGCTCGACAACGAAGATGGCTTTTTGCCGCTTGAGTATCAAGAGGTGAGCATCACCCGGCGCGTTTACCGCTCCGGGGAAAGCGAGTTTTTCATCAACCGCCAGCCGTGCCGCTTAAAAGATATTGTCGATTTGTTTCTGGACTCCGGGCTTGGCAAGGAGGCGTTTTCGATCATCGGCCAAGGCCGGGTCGAAGAAATTTTAAGCAGCAAGCCGGAAGAGCGGCGTACGATTTTTGAAGAAGCGGCCGGTGTCTTGAAATACAAGCTGCGCAAAAAAAAGGCGGAAACAAAACTTGCGGAAACACAAGACAACTTGCATCGCGTCAACGACATTTTGCATGAGCTCGAACAGCAGCTTGAACCGCTTCGGATGCAGGCGTCAATCGCCAAAGAGTATTTGGAAAAACGCGAGGAGCTCGAGCGGTTTGAAGTGGCGCTTATGGTGCACGACATCGAGGAGCTGCACCGGCAATGGAGCGGACTGAAGGAAGCGCTTGATCGGCACCAGCAAGAGGAAGGAGCGCTGGCGGCGGCGTTGCACAAAATGGAAGCCCATATCGAACAGCTGCGCGACCAAATGGCGGCCATTGACGAGTCGATCGACGGCCTGCAGCAAGTGCTGCTGTTGGCGAGCGAGGAGCTTGAAAAACTCGAAGGCCGGAAGGAAGTGTTAAAAGAGAGGAAAAAAAATGCAGAAAAGCGGAAAGAGCAGCTTGAGGAGACTGTCGCCGCTTTAACGGCGAAACAGCGCCGCCTGGCCGAACGGCTCCGTGCAGAGCGGGCTGAGCTCGCCCGGCTTGAGGGCGCTGCCGCGGCGCTGGAGAAAGAGCTGAAAGAGAAACAAATGTCGCTTTCCGAGTATGAGGTTGATCTTGAGGAGGAGATCGAGCGGCGAAAGGGCGATTATATCGACCTTGTCCACGAACAAGCGGCGTTGAAAAACGAGCGCACGCATGTGGAGCAGGCGATCGGCAAGCTGCAGGCCAAGCGGGCGGCGCTCGACGAAGCGAACCGCCACCATCTTGCTGAACGCGAGCAGATAGAACGAAAACTGGCGGCTTCGCGTGCTGAGCAGTCCCGCCTTGAACAAGCCATCGCTGAGACGAGCGGGAAGCTGGCTCATATGACGGCCGCACTTGCGGCACAAAAGGCGGAGCTCGAACGGAATGAGTCGCTTTTGCAGCAGGCGCGTCAATACCGGCAGCAAACAAAAGCGCGCAAGCAATGGCTGGAAGAGATGCAACACGATTATGCCGGCTTTTTCCAAGGGGTGAAGGAAGTATTAAAAGCGCGCGACCGGCTTCCCGGCATTCATGGCGCAATCGTCGAGCTGATCCGCGTGCCGGACCGCTACGAAACGGCGCTCGAAACGGCGCTCGGCGGCGCGATGCAGCACATCGTCGTCGACAGCGAAGCGGCGGCGCGGCAAGCCATCCACTATTTGAAAGCGAACGGCCATGGGCGGGCGACGTTTTTGCCGCTTGACGTCATTCAAGCGCGCGCCCTGTCGGAGCGGGAGCGGGCGATGATCAGCGGCCATCCGGCGTTTGTCGGCATCGCAAGCGAGCTGGTCGAGTACGATCGCGCCCACCAGGCGGCGATCGCCCATTTGCTTGGCCACGTCATCGTCACGGCGGACTTAAAAGGAGCCAATGAACTCGCCAAACTCCTTCAGTACCGCTATCGGCTCGTCACCCTTGACGGCGATGTCGTCAGTCCGGGCGGCGCGATGACCGGCGGCGGGGCGGCGAAAAAGACGGCTTCGCTGTTGGGCCGAGCCCGCGAGCTCGAGGCGATGGCTGCCAAATTGCGTGAAATGGATGAAACGATCGCCCGGCTCGAGCGCGATATCGCAGGGAAAGAGCGAGAGCGGGCGGAGCGGGAACGGGAGGCGGCTGCGCTGCAAGAGAAGATGGCGGCGCTGCAGCAGTCGTTGCAGGCGCAAAAAGACGAACAACGCGAACTCGACTGGCAAAAAAAGCGGATCGACGAGCGGCTCGCGCTGTACGATGAAGAAAAAGCGAACGATGAGCGTGAAGCGGCGGAACTCAACCGCCGTCTCGTCGCCGTTGACAGACAGCTTGAGCAGCTTGCCGGAAAGCTGCAAGCGATTGACGACGACATCAGCCGGCTGCAGGCGCAAAAACAGACGGAGCAAACGACAAAAGAAGCGCTGCAAGCCGCGATCACAGAACAAAAAGTCGCTTTGGCCGAGACGAAAGAACGGGTGAAACACGCGCGGCGGACAGTGGAGGAGCTTGAAACGGAATTGGCTGAAACGGCCCGCGAGTTCGAAGCAGCCGAACGGGAGCGCGCCGCCCTTGCCGCCGAAATGAACGCGCCGTCCTGGAACGAGGACGAACTGGAGCAACAGCGGCAGCAAAAGCTAGAAGACAAGCAAAAAACGATTGAACTCATCGCCAGCCGCCGCGAACAGCGGCTTGACTGCCAAGGGCGGCTTGAGCATTTGGAGCGGGAATGGAAAGAAGCGAAGCGCCAGCATAAACAGCTTGTCGATGTGGTCAAAGACGAAGAAGTGAAGTTGAACCGGCTGGACGTTGAGCTTGATAACTTGCTCACCCGGCTTGGCGAAGAGTATGGAATGTCGTTTGAGGCGGCCCGTTTGGCCTATCCGCTTGAAATCGGGGCCGAAGAGGCGCGCAAGCGAGTGAAGCTGATCAAGCGCGCCATCGATGAGCTCGGCACCGTCAATTTAGGAGCGATCGATGAATATGAGCGCGTTTCCGAACGGCACCGTTTTTTGAGCGAGCAAAAAGCCGATTTGGAAGAGGCGAAAGCGACGCTCCATCAAGTGATCGACGAAATGGACGAGGAAATGAAAAAACGGTTTTTTTCAACGTTCGAACAAATCCGCGCTCATTTCGGCGAGGTGTTCCGCGAGCTGTTCGGCGGCGGGCGCGCCGATTTGCGCCTGACTGACCCGAACGACTTGCTTGAAACCGGGGTGGAGATCGTCGCCCAGCCGCCGGGGAAAAAGCTGCAGCACTTAAGCCTGCTTTCAGGCGGTGAGCGGGCGTTGACGGCGATCGCCCTTTTGTTCTCGATTTTAAAAGTGCGCCCAGTGCCGTTTTGCGTCCTCGATGAAGTCGAGGCGGCGCTTGATGAAGCGAACGTGCAGCGCTACGCCCAATATTTGAAGCGGTTCAGCCGCGATACGCAATTTATCGTCATCACCCACCGGAAAGGGACGATGGAAGAGGCGGACGTGCTGTATGGCGTCACGATGCAAGAATCGGGCGTCTCGAAGCTCGTTTCCGTCCGTTTGGAAGACTCCAAGCAACTCGTGTCGTCATAGAAAGGAGGAGCCTCGATGGGCTTTTTTCAAAAGTTGAAAGAAAAGTGGACAAAACAGGCGGATGCCGTCACGGAAAAGTTTAAGGAAGGGCTGTCGAAAACGCGCGATTCACTCGCCGGGAAAGTGAACGACTTGATCGCCCGCTACCGGAAAGTCGATGAGGAATTTTTCGAAGAGCTGGAGGAAATTTTAATCGCCGCTGACGTCGGCGTGGCGACCGTCATGGAACTGGTCGATGAGCTGAAAATGGAAGTGAAGCGCCGCAACATTCAAGATTCGGCGCAAATGCGCGACGTGATCGCGGAAAAACTGATTGACATTTACCGCGCCGGCGCCGATGACAACGAGCTTTCCGCCTTGAATATGCAAGAAGGAGGGCTGACGGTCATATTGTTCGTCGGCGTCAACGGCGTTGGCAAGACGACGACGATCGGAAAACTGGCGCATAAGCTGAAATCGGAAGGGAAATCGGTGCTCTTGGCCGCAGGCGACACGTTCCGCGCCGGAGCGATCGAGCAGTTGGAAGTATGGGGCGAACGCGTTGGGGTTGATGTCATTAAGCAGGCGGCCGGCTCCGACCCGGCGGCCGTTATGTACGACGCCATTCAGGCGGCAAAAGCACGCAGCGTTGACGTGTTGTTGTGCGACACAGCCGGGCGGCTGCAAAACAAAGTGAACTTAATGAAAGAGCTTGAAAAAGTGAAGCGCGTCATCAGCCGCGAAATCCCGGGCGCTCCGCATGAAGTGCTGCTTGTGCTTGATGCGACGACCGGGCAAAATGCGATGAGTCAGGCGAAGCTGTTTAAAGAAGCGACCGATGTGACCGGCATCGTGTTGACAAAGCTCGACGGAACGGCAAAAGGCGGCATCGTGCTCGCCATTCGCAACGAGCTGGCCATCCCGGTGAAATTCGTCGGCCTCGGCGAAAAGATGGACGATTTGCAGCCGTTTGATGCAGAAAAATATGTATACGGACTGTTTGCCGGTTTGTTCGATGAACAATAACGGCTAGTTGGCCAGTTGCATGCCGTTTAGCGGCTCGTACGGCATCGGCGCGGCCTGCATCCGTGTTTTCCCGCCGGGCTGGCGGCCAACCGCACCTCAGCCTTGCTTTTATGGGGGAAAAATCGTCCTCATCTTGACAAGAGCCGGAAAACAAAGTACACTCACTTGTAAAGGGAATTTACTTAACAACGGGGGAGGGAGCGTTCGGTGCTCGAAAAAACGATGCGCATGAACTATTTGTATGATTTTTATCACGCGCTGCTGACGCCGAAACAGCGCAATTACATGGCGCTGTACTACTTGGACGACTACTCCCTCGGGGAAATTGCTGAACAATATGAGGTGAGCCGCCAGGCGGTGTACGATAACATCCGGCGCACAGAAGCGATGCTTGAGCAGTATGAAGAGAAGCTCGGGCTGCTGCAAAAATATGAACAGCGGCGGCAGGCCATCGAGCGGCTGAAAGACTACATCAGCCGGCATTACGGCGCTGACGCCGAATTGGCGGCGCTTGTCCGCGAGCTGGATGAACTTGATTAAAAAAAGGGGGTGGCCGCCATGGCGTTTGAAGGATTGTCCGAACGTTTGCAGCAGGTGATGAACCGCATCCGCGGCAAAGGGAAAGTCACCGAAGCGGATGTCAAAGAGATGATGCGCGAAGTGCGCCTCGCTTTGCTCGAGGCTGACGTCAACTTTAAAGTCGTCAAAGATTTCATCAAACGGGTGAGCGAACGGGCCGTCGGGCAGGAAGTGATGAAAAGCTTGACGCCGGGCCAGCAGGTGATTAAAGTGGTCAAAGAGGAGCTGACGGCGTTAATGGGCGGCGAACAGAGCAAAATCGCGGTCGCCAAAAAGCCGCCGACGGTCGTCATGATGGTTGGCCTGCAAGGGGCTGGGAAGACGACAACGACCGGGAAGCTCGCCAACTTGCTGCGCAAGCGCCATAACCGGAAGCCGCTGCTGGTCGCTGCTGACGTCTACCGCCCGGCGGCGATCAAGCAGCTGGAGACGCTCGGCAAACAGCTGAACGTTCCTGTCTTTTCGCTCGGCGAGGACGCCAATCCAGTCGAGATCGCGAAACAGGCGCTCGAGCGGGCGAAAGAAGAGCATTACGACTATGTGCTGATCGACACGGCCGGCCGCCTTCACATTGATGAGGCGCTCATGGATGAACTGAAGCAAATGAAAGAGGCGGTCAAGCCGGACGAAATTTTCCTCGTTGTCGACGCCATGACCGGTCAAGACGCCGTCAATGTCGCGCAAAGCTTCCATGAACAGCTCGGCATCACCGGCGTTATTTTGACGAAGCTCGATGGCGACACGCGCGGCGGGGCGGCGCTGTCGATTCGCGCCGTGACGGGAGCGCCGATCAAGTTCGCCGGGATGGGCGAAAAACTGGATGCGCTCGAGCCGTTTCATCCGGAGCGGATGGCGTCCCGCATTTTAGGGATGGGCGATGTCTTGACGCTCATTGAAAAAGCGCAGGCCGCCGTTGATGAGGAGAAGGCGAAAGAGCTCGAACAAAAAATGCGCACGGCCACCTTCACGCTTGACGACTTTTTGGAGCAGCTCGGTCAAGTGCGCAAGCTCGGACCGCTTGACGAACTGATTAAAATGCTGCCGGGAGCCAATAAAATCAAAGGGCTTTCCAACATTCAAGTCGATGAAAAGCAAATCGCCCGCGTCGAAGCGATCATCCGTTCGATGACGAAAGAGGAGAAAATGCATCCGGAAATCATCAACGCTAGCCGCAAAAGGCGGATCGCCAAAGGGAGCGGCACGACCGTGCAAGACGTCAACCGGCTGCTCAAGCAATTTGATGACATGAAAAAAATGATGAAAATGATGACGAATATGCCGAAAGGAAAGAAAAAAGGATTTCGCTTCCCATTTATGTAAATGATGTTCTGTTAAGCGAAAAACCTTTACAAACGGAAAAAGAATTGTTAATATACTATCTTGTGTGAACACTATACGGAGGTGCGTACAAACTATGGCAGTAAAAATTCGTTTAAAACGCATGGGCGCAAAGAAAAAACCGTTTTACCGCATTGTTGTGGCGGATTCCCGCTCGCCGCGCGACGGCCGCTTCATTGAAACGATCGGCACATACAATCCGGTTGCGGAGCCAGCCGAAATCAAAATCGATGAAGAGCTGGCGCTCAAATGGCTGCAAAACGGTGCCAAACCGTCCGACACGGTGCGCAGCTTGCTGTCGAAACAAGGCATTTTAGAGAAGTTCCATAACTTGAAATACGGCAAATAAGCGGGATGCACATGAAACCGCTCCTTGAAACGATCGTCAAGGCGCTTGTCGATCATCCGGAGGCGGTGGCGGTCGAAACCCGTGAGGAAGAGACGGCCGTCATCTATGAACTGTCGGTGCACGATGACGATATCGGCAAAGTGATCGGCAAACAAGGACGGACGATCCATGCGATCCGCACGGTCGTCTATGCCGCCGCCGCTGGATCGCCCAAGCGGGTGATTGTGCACGTGAAAGAAAAAGGGTGAGGATGTTCCTCTCCCTTTTTTGATATCGCCGTAAAGGGGGATGGGGATGAAGCTCATTCAAACGGTCGAAGTGCGGCAAGTTGTCACCGAGCGGAGTAAACAAGAGCTTGCGGCGGCATTTGCGGCGCGCAAGCAGCAGTTGGAGCGCGAGTGCGGCCAGCTTCGCTTCGAGCAAAAGCGGATGGAAAAAAGCGGGAAATACCCGGCTAGTCTTGTAAAGCAATATTTTGCCAAAGAAATCGACGACCGGATGGAGAAAATCAAGCTGCTTGAGTTTCAGCTTGAACAGTTACATATGCTACCGTTAGGAAGTGAATTGAAAGAGCGGGAAGTCGAGGCGCTCATTGAGGTGAACGTCGGCGACCGCTGGGAAGAGGTGACGAAAACGCGCGCCATTATCGTTGAAGACGGCGTCGTGAAAGAGATTCGCTAAGGAGGGAGCAAAGAATGGAACGATGGTTTAACGTCGGCAAAATCGTCAATACGCACGGCATTCGCGGCGAAGTGCGCGTCATTTCCCGCACCGATTTTCCGGAAGAGCGATACAAAAAAGGAAACAAGCTGTACATTTTCCGCGAACGCGACAGCGAGCCGATCGAAGTGACGGTGAAAAGCCATCGCGTCCATAAATCGTTCGACTTGCTGTCGTTTGAAGGCTATGACAGCATCAACGATGTCGAACCGTTTAAAGGAGCGATGCTGAAAGTGCCGGAAAGCCAGCTCGGTGAACTCGCGGAAGGCGAGTATTATTTCCATGAAATCATCGGCTGTACCGTCGTAACGGAAGAAGGAGAAACGATCGGCACGGTCAGGGAAATTTTAACGCCGGGGGCGAACGACGTCTGGGTCGTCCGGCGCGGCGACGGCACCGATGCGCTCATTCCGTACATCGACGAAGTCGTTCTTCGCGTCGATCCGGCGCAAAAAACGATCATCATCCGACCGATGGAAGGGCTGCTTGAATGATGCGGATCGATATTTTGACGCTGTTTCCCGACATGTTTTCCGGCGTATTGAATGAGTCGATTTTAAAGAAGGCGCAAGAAAAAGGGGCGGTGGACATCCGGCTTGTTGACTTCCGCGAATTTGCCGACAACAAGCATAAGACGGTTGATGATTACCCGTACGGTGGCGGCGCCGGCATGGTGCTGAAGCCGCAGCCGATTTTCGACGCGGTGGAACATGTGACAGCCGGCTCGCCTGGCGCGCGCATTATTTTGCTTTGCCCGCAAGGCGAGCGCTACACGCAAAAAAAGGCAGAAGAGCTCGCCCAAGAAGAGCATTTGGTGCTTATTTGCGGCCATTACGAAGGATATGATGAGCGCATCCGCCAATATTTGGCGACCGATGAAATTTCGATCGGCGATTACATTTTAACAGGCGGGGAGCTCGGCGCCATGGTCATCGTCGACAGCGTCGTCCGCCTGCTGCCCGGCGTGCTCGGCAACGAAGCGTCGCCGGTTGACGACTCGTTCAGTTCCGGCCTGCTGGAGTATCCGCAATACACAAGGCCAGCCGACTTTCGCGGCATGAAAGTGCCGGACATTTTGCTTTCCGGGAACCACCAGCTCATTGCCGAATGGCGCGAGAAGGAGTCGCTCCGGCGCACGTTTTTGCGCCGCCCGGATTTGCTCGCCGGCTATCCGCTCACCGAGAAACAAAAGCAATGGCTGAAAGAGTGGGAACATGAACGCGAAACGGAAAACAGCGGCTCTCAATGCGAATAACTATTGCTTGCGCCCGGCGTTTATGCTATCATATCTTTTGTGTGACTGAAGCAGTCCGCTTAAGGACGGAAAACGATGTTCCGCTGCAATGATCAAACGCATTGGCATGAACATCTGTGGAAGGAGTGGAAAATGATGCATCATTTAATCCAAGAGATCACGAAAGAACAATTGCGGACCGACTTGCCGGATTTCCGCCCGGGCGACACGGTGCGCGTCCACGTGAAAGTTGTGGAAGGCAACCGCGAACGCATCCAAGTGTTTGAAGGTGTCGTCATCAAACGGCGCGGAGCGGGCATCAGCGAAACGTTCACCGTCCGCAAAGTGTCCTATGGCGTCGGCGTTGAGCGCACATTCCCGGTGCATACGCCGAAAATCGCAAAATTGGAAGTCATCCGCCGCGGGAAAGTTCGCCGTGCGAAATTGTACTACTTGCGTGAACTTCGCGGCAAAGCGGCGCGCATTAAAGAAAAAACGGCCCAATAACGGGCAACGGTGGATCACAGCGGAAAAGGAGCTTGCTTTCAAGCTCCTTTTTTCACTATCGATCAGCCGAATGGACAAATGATTATGTAGGTGGGAGAACGATGGAAGAGAAAAAAAGCGAATGGCGCGAATGGCTGAAAGCCATTGTTGTTGCGGTGCTGTTGGCCGGGGGCATCCGCTACTTTATTTTTGCCCCGATTATCGTCGACGGCATTTCGATGATGCCGACGTTACATAATCACGAGCGGATGATTGTCAATAAGTTGGCCTACAAAATCGGCATGCCGCATCGTTTCGATATTATTGTGTTTCATGCCGAGGAAGGGAGAGACTATATTAAACGGGTGATCGGCTTGCCGGGCGACCGGATCGAGTACAAAAATGATACCTTGTACGTAAACGGCAAACCGTATAAAGAGCCGTATTTGGACGAACGTAAAAAGCAGGTTGCCGACGGGCCGCTGACCGAGCCGTTTACACTTGAGGAATTGACCGGGCGGAGCACGGTGCCGGAAGGGCATTTGTTCGTCATGGGCGACAATCGCCGCTTCAGCAAAGACAGCCGCCATATCGGCTTCATTCCGATGTCAAAAGTCGTTGGCAAGGCGAATCTTGTGTATTGGCCGCTTTCTGACGCCCGGATTGTGAAATAAACGAGGCAGGTGATGCCAATGACAGTGATTCAATGGTTTCCCGGCCATATGGCAAAAGCGAAGCGGGAAGTGCAAGAAAAATTAAAGTTGATCGACGTAGCGTTTGAGCTGCTTGACGCCCGTTTGCCGATGTCATCGCGCAACCCGATGATCGATGACATTCTCGGACAAAAGCCGCGCCTCATTTTGCTCAATAAGGCGGATATGGCCGATGAGGCCGTGACTGAGCAATGGATCCGCTATTTCCGCGGCCAAGGCCGAACAGCCATCGCCATCGATGCGCAAAGCGGGACGGGGGTCAGGCAAATCGCTTTCATTGCCAAAGAAATGGTAAAAGAGAAATTTGAGAAAATGCGGGCGAAGGGCATTAAAAATCCACGCCCCGTGCGGGCGCTCATTGTCGGCATCCCGAATGTCGGCAAATCGACGCTCATCAACCGGCTCGCCGGCCGCCATATCGCCAAAACCGGCGATAAGCCGGGGGTGACGAAAGCCCAGCAATGGATCAAAGTCGGCAAAGAAATGGAGCTGCTTGATACGCCAGGGATTTTATGGCCAAAGTTCGAGGATGAAGACGTCGGCTTCAAGCTCGCGGTCACCGGAGCGATCAAAGATGAAATTTTGAACTTGCAAGACGTCGCCGCCTATGCGCTCCGCTTTTTGTCAGTCCATTATCCGGAACGGCTGTCGGAGCGCTACCGCCTTGACAGCATCCCCGATGACATCGTCGCCTTATTTGACGCCATCGGCCGGCGGCGCGGCTGCCTGACAGCGGGCGGCGGCATTGACTATGACAAGGTCGCTGACATTGTCTTATACGACATTCGCACCGAAAAATTAGGACGGTTGAGTTTTGAAACGCCCGCTTCCTGGACGTAATGGCGTCCGGCGGGCGTTTTTTGCTTCACAGCCGGCTGAACATGGCCGATAGTATAAGTAGAAAAGGGAGAGAAACATGAAGGAGTACACGGTAAAAGAAATCGAAGCGCTGCTTCCGGAGCTTGGCGGCGAGGATGACCCGCGCTGGGAGATGTTGCGGCGCGATGAACGGAAAAGCGTGCAGGCGCTGCTTGCCCGTTTTGTGAAACAAAAAGAGCGGGAAAAAGCGATGCGGCGGCGTTGGGAGGAGTTGATGCGCTATGAGCGTGAACTGTACGCCGCCGGCATCGAACGAATCGCCGGCATTGACGAGGCCGGGCGCGGGCCGCTTGCTGGCCCGGTCGTCGCGGCGGCGGTCATTTTGCCGCCTGACGCCTACTTGCCAGGGCTTGACGATTCGAAACGGCTGACAGCAGCCAAGCGCGAGGCGTTGTTTGCGCAAATTGAGGCGTGTGCGGTTGCGGTCGGCATCGGCATTGTCAGTGCGGCGGAAATTGATGAGCGGAATATTTACGAGGCGACGAAACAGGCGATGGCAAAGGCGGTCAGCGCGCTGTCGCCGCCGCCTGACTACTTGCTTGTTGATGCGATGGCGGTGCCGTGCGCGCTGCCGCAGCGGCGCCTGGTGAAAGGCGATGCCAACAGCGCTTCGATCGCCGCGGCTTCCATTATGGCCAAAGTGACGCGCGACCGGCTGATGAAAGAGCTCGACCGCCGCTATCCGCAGTACGGGTTTGCCCGCCATATGGGCTACGGGACGCCGGAGCATCTCGAGGCGCTCCGCCGTTATGGCATAACGCCGGAGCACCGCCGCTCGTTCGCGCCGGTAAAGGAAGCGGCGGGCGTTGAAAATTAGCCGGTCCCACGGCTGGGATGCGGGATGGGACGAAAGGGGGGAAGCAAAATGGTGGAGCGGATGGAACGAACCGTTCCTGTGGCCGCCGTCCGTGATGCGGCGTCAAGCGGACAGTTTCGGCCGGGGCAGGCGGTTGTCGGCCGAATCGAGCGGGTGGAAGAGGCGGAGACGGGGGAGCGGACAGCGCTTGTCCGCACCGGCGGCCGCCTCGTGCGCGCCCGCCTCGAGGCGCCGCTTGCCGCCGGGCGCACGTACTTGTTTGAAATCAAGGAAAGCGGCAGCAACGTTTACTGGAAAGCGGTCGCGCTTTCCGAACCGGAGCAGGCGGTTCCCCGTGAAGATGTCGTCCGCCGATGGCAGCAGGCGTGGAAGCTGCCCGAGGCCGCGCTCCCGGTGCTTCGCCAAGCGCTGAAGGCAGGCGCGGCCGTAACGAAAGAAGAAGCGGCGGAACTGGCCGCAGCGGTGCAGAAAACCGGCCGGCCGGCCGACGCAGAGGAGGTGCTAGCTTATTTGTTCCACCGCCGCCTCCCGCCGTCTCCCGCCGTATTTCGCGCACTGTGGGCGGCGCGGACCGGAGAGCCGCTCGCAGTGCAGCTTGAAAGGCTAAAAGCGGTGTTCACTGAACGTTCTTCAGGCCCGATGGCGCCGGTGTTCAAGCAGGCGGCCGACCGTCTTCTTTCGCCGCCGCTGTTCGCCTATGAGGCAGCGGTGCGCCTGTTGTTGACAGCGGAAGAAGGAGCGGAGGGGCCGGCTCATGCGCTTCTTTTCCGCCTCGGGCTTGTTCCGCTGCCGGCAGGGCGGATGGCCGCCATTCAGAACGCCATGCAGCAGCGGCAGTTTGCTGAAGTCGGGAAGCTGCTCGGCCTGACGGACGAGGAAGCGTTTTTCGCGCGCTTTGCCGCTGTCGATGCCGCCTGCAAAAGCGGTGCGCTGTCAGAGGCGGAAGCGAAGCTGTGGACGTCTGTCCGCACGGCCGGCGACCCGGCGCTGTCGCTGTTTCATTGGTTGAGGCGGATCGCTGGCCGCCTCGGGCTTGAGGATGAGGCGATGCTCGCCGAAGCGTTGAAAACAAGAGGCGCGCCGCCGATGGCTCCTTCGTTGAGACGGCTGCTTCTTCATCTGCTCGGCGGAGCGGGAAGCAAAGAGGCAGAAGCCGCGGCGGAAGCGTTTCTTGACCGCCTTGACGGAATGGCCGTCATCGCCGGAAGCGATGGGCCTGTCGGGCACATTTGGATTTCTTTTCCTTTGCCGCTGGGCGGGCGCAACCACGATTTTTCGGTTTATTGGCAAGGGCGGCGGAAGGATGGAGGGGCGCTTGATCCCGATTATAGCCGCATCGTTTGCAGCGTCACGCTCGAACAACTGGGCGGGATTTTGATCGATATGCGTGTGCAGCGGCGGATCGTCCACATTTCCCTTTTTCACGATGATCCGAGGCTGCCGGAGCTCGCTCATCGCTTTGCCCCGCTGGTGAAAGAGCGTCTTCAGGCGCACGGTTATCTGCTGTCGGGCATTGATGTGAAAGCGGCCGAAGCCAGTCCCCCGGCCCCTTCCGTGCTGCCGTTTGCCGGCTGCAGCAGCGAGGTGGATTGGCGCGTATGAGCGAGGAGCGGAAAAAAGCGGTCGCCCTGTCCTATGACGCGGCGGTTCACGAAGCGCCTGTCGTGAAAGCGAAGGGAGCGGGAACGGCGGCGGAAGCGATCATCGCTGCCGCCCGACAGCATGGCGTGCCGATTCGAAAGGACCCGTCGCTCGTTGAACTTCTCAGCAAAGTGGAAATCGATAACACGATTCCGGAAGCGCTGTATGCGGTTGTGGCGGAGTTGTTTGCGTTCCTTTATCAGCTGGATCAGGCGGCGAAACAGGAAACGGAGGGGAAAAGGGATGATTTTCCAATCTCCTAATTTCTCAATTTTGCGGCGAAACGGTGGACAAGCGGGAAATGTTAGGTATAAAATGAAAGCGCTAAGACTTTTTCAGTTTCATACATAGGAGGTTGGCGCATGAACATTCATGAATACCAAGCAAAAGAAATTTTGCGAAGCTATGGCGTAAGCGTGCCGAACGGCCGCGTCGCGTTCACGGTTGATGAAGCAGTGGAAGCCGCCAAAGCGCTCGGCACGCCGGTATGCGTTGTCAAGGCGCAAATTCATGCCGGCGGGCGCGGCAAAGCGGGCGGGGTGAAAGTGGCGAAAAGCTTAGAGGAAGTCCGTACATACGCCAGCGAACTGCTCGGCAAAGTGCTCGTCACCCACCAAACCGGCCCGGAAGGAAAAGAAGTGAAACGGCTGTTGATTGAAGAAGGGTGCGACATCCAAAAAGAATACTATATCGGCCTTGTCGTCGACCGCGCCACCTCGCGCGTCGTGTTGATGGGCTCGGAAGAAGGCGGCACGGAAATCGAAGAAGTCGCGGCGAAAACGCCGGAGAAAATTTTCAAAGAGTACATTGACCCGGCCGTCGGGCTGCAGGCGTTCCAAGCGCGCCGCTTGGCGTTCAACATCAACATTCCGAAGCATCTCGTCAACCAAGCGGTCAAATTTATGATGGGCTTGTACCAAGTGTTTGTCGACAAAGACTGCTCGATCGCCGAAATCAACCCGCTTGTCGTCACCGGCGACGGCAAGGTGATGGCGCTTGACGCGAAGCTGAACTTTGATTCGAACGCGTTGTACCGCCACCCGGACGTGCTCGAATACCGCGATTTGGACGAAGAAGATCCGAAAGAGGTTGAAGCATCGAAATACGACTTGAACTACATCGCCCTTGACGGCAACATCGGCTGCATGGTCAACGGCGCCGGCTTGGCGATGGCGACGATGGACATCATCAAATATTACGGCGGCGAGCCGGCCAACTTCCTCGATGTCGGCGGCGGCGCCAGCGAGGAAAAAGTGACGGAAGCGTTCAAAATCATTTTGTCGGACCCGAACGTGAAAGGCATTTTCGTCAACATTTTCGGCGGCATTATGAAATGCGATGTCATCGCGAGCGGCATCGTCGCAGCGACGAAGCAAGTCGGCCTCACGCTTCCGCTTGTCGTCCGTCTTGAGGGCACGAACGTCGAGCTCGGGAAAAAGATTTTAGAAGAATCGGGCTTGAACATTACGGCGGCGGAATCGATGGCGGACGGCGCGCAAAAAATCGTCGAGCTAGTACGTTAAGAAAGCGAGGGAGACACGTGAGCGTTTTTGTCAATAAAGATACGAAAGTGATCGTACAAGGGATTACCGGTTCGCAAGGGCTGTTTCATACAAAACAGATGATTGAATACGGCACGAACATTGTCGGCGGCGTTACGCCGGGCAAAGGCGGCACGGAAGTCGAAGGCGTGCCGGTGTTTAACACCGTTTCCGAAGCGGTCGAAAAAACAGGCGCGAACGCCTCGGTCATTTACGTTCCGCCGGCGTTTGCTGCAGACGCCATTATGGAAGCGGTCGACGCCGGGCTTGATCTTGTCGTCTGCATCACCGAAGGCATTCCGGTGCTCGATATGGTGAAAGTGAAGCGGTACATGGAAGGGAAAAAGACTCGCCTCATCGGCCCGAACTGCCCGGGCGTCATTACGCCGGAAGAGTGCAAAATCGGCATTATGCCGGGCTATATCCATAAAAAAGGGCACGTCGGCATCGTCTCGCGCTCCGGCACGCTGACGTATGAAGCGGTTCACCAATTGACGCAAGCCGGCATCGGCCAATCGACGGCGGTCGGCATTGGCGGCGACCCGGTCAACGGCACGAACTTCATCGATGTGCTGAAGGCGTTTAACGAAGACGAGGAGACGTACGCGGTCATTATGATCGGCGAAATCGGCGGCACGGCGGAAGAAGAAGCGGCCGAATGGGTGAAAGCGAACATGACGAAGCCGGTCGTCGGCTTTATCGGCGGGCAAACGGCGCCTCCGGGCAAACGGATGGGCCATGCCGGCGCCATCATTTCCGGCGGCAAAGGCACGGCGGCGGAAAAAATCAAGAAAATGACCGAATGCGGCATCAAAGTAGCGGAAACGCCGGCCGTCATCGGCGAAACGCTCATTTCGGTCTTGAAAGAGCGCGGTTTATACGAAAAATGCAAAACGCATTAACATGGGGCCCCGCACGTTGCCGTGCGGGGCGCTGTTTGCCATTGACGCAGAAAGGAGAATGGTATGTACGATACAGTTCGCGACCGGCTCATTCATCTTCACCATTGCCGCGGAGCCGGCTGGAAGACGATCCGCTCTCTGCTTGACGCGGACCCGACGCTTGCCGCTCCATTTTCCATGCCCCCTCAATCCCTTCGCCCGCTCGTTCCGCTTACTTCTCAACAATTCGCCGCTTTTTTCCGCGACCTGCATTCCATTGATCTTCACCGGCTCATCAAAACGTATCAAGCTCGCCGCATTCACGTCATAACCGTGTTCGATGATCACTATCCGCCGCTGTTAAAGCATATTTACGCGCCGCCATGGGTGCTGTATGCAAAAGGGAACGCCGGCTTGCTTCAACAAACAAAGTTGATCAGCATCGTCGGCACGCGGCGCCCGACCAAAGACGGGCTCGAAGCGCTTGACAAGCTTGTTCCGCCCCTTTCGGCCGCCGGATGGACGATCGTCAGCGGGCTGGCTGCCGGCATCGACATTCATGCCCATCGGCTTGCCGTCAAGTACGGCGGAACGACGATCGCCGTCATCGCCGGCGGGCTGGATCATGTTTACCCGAAAGCGCACTGGCCCTTCGCCCGCTATTTGATGAATGAACAGCTTGTCATCGCCGAACATCCGCCGGCAACGAAGCCGCAGGCATGGCACTTTCCGGCGCGCAACCGCATCATCAGCGGACTGTCGCTCGGCACGCTCGTCGTGCAAGCGAAACGGAAAAGCGGTTCGCTCATCACCGCCGCGTATGCGCTCGAGCAAGGGCGGGAAGTGTTTGCCGTCCCCGGTCCGATCGGGGCGGCCGAGGCAGCCGGGCCGAATACGCTCATTCAGCACGGGGCAAAACTAGTGCAGGAAGCGGAAGACATCATCGTCGAATTCCCGTACGTATAATGATCATGTTTGACAAATGCGGCAATAATCATTAATAATAATGAAGATTTCAATTTACTTCCTAGGGGTGGAAGATGGATGTCAGACTACTTGGTTATCGTCGAATCGCCAACGAAAGCGAAGACGATCGAGCGGTACTTAGGAAAAAAATATACGGTCAAAGCTTCGATGGGACACGTTCGCGATTTGCCAAAAAGCCAGATGGGCGTTGATATAGACCGCGGCTACGCATTGAAATATATTACGATTCGCGGCAAAGGCCAGGTGATTAAGGAGCTGAAAACGGCGGCCAAAAAGGCGAAAAAAGTGTTTCTTGCCGCCGACCCGGATCGGGAAGGGGAAGCGATCGCCTGGCATTTGGCCCACATGCTCGATTTAGACATTCACTCAGACTGCCGCGTCGTTTTTCATGAAATTACAAAGGATGCCATTCAACAGTCGTTCCAGCAGCCGCGCTCCATCAACATGAATCTTGTCGACGCCCAACAGGCGCGGCGCGTGCTCGACCGCCTCGTCGGCTACAACATCAGCCCGCTCTTATGGAAAAAAGTCAAAAAAGGGTTGAGCGCCGGCCGCGTCCAATCGGTTGCGCTCCGTCTGATCATCGACCGGGAAAAAGAAATTCGCCAGTTTCAGCCGGAAGAATATTGGACGATTCAAGCGACGTTTCAAAAAGGGGATGAGGCGTTTGCGGCTTCGTTTTACGGGATGGACGGCGAAAAGCGGGAATTAAAAACGGAAGCGGACGTCAAAGCGGTGCTCGCCCGCTTGAGCGGGCCCGCGTTTACGGTGAAAACGGTGACAAAGCGGGAGCGAAAACGCAGCCCGGTGCCCCCATTTACCACATCGTCACTGCAGCAGGAGGCGGCGCGCAAGCTGAATTTCCGCACGAAAAAGACGATGATGATCGCCCAGCAGCTGTACGAAGGGATCGACCTCGGCAGCGAAGGAACGGTCGGGCTCATTACGTACATGCGCACCGATTCGACGCGCATCGCCGAAACGGCGCAGCAAGAGGCGGCAGCGTACATTGAGGCCAAATTCGGCGCGGCGTACGTCAGTCAGGAGAAGCGGAAAGAAAAGAACAGCGCGAACGCCCAAGACGCCCACGAAGCGATTCGCCCGACCTCGGCGTTTCGCGATCCGGAGAACGTGAAGCCATATTTGACGCGCGACCAGTTTCGGTTGTATAAACTCATTTGGGAACGGTTTATCGCCAGCCAGATGGCGGCGGCGGTGCTCGACACCATGAGCGTCGAGCTGGAAAACAACGGCGTCGTGTTCCGCGCGAGCGGCTCGACGGTGAAGTTTCCGGGGTTTATGAAAGTGTATATTGAAGGGACGGACGATCAAGCGGAAGAGCAAGACCGGCTTCTTCCGGACTTGACGGAAGGGGAGACGGTCAAGAGCGAGGCGGTCGACCCGAAGCAGCACTTTACCCAGCCGCCGCCGCGCTATACGGAAGCGCGCCTTGTCAAAACGTTGGAGGAGCTCGGCATCGGCCGCCCATCGACCTACGCCCCGACGCTCGATACGATCCAAAAACGCAACTACGTCGTGTTGGAAAACAAACGGTTCGTCCCGACGGAGCTCGGGGAAATCGTTGTCGAGCTGATGCTAGAGTTTTTCCCGGAAATCATTGATGTCGAGTTTACGGCGAAAATGGAAAAAGAGCTGGATGGAATTGAAGAGGGAAAAGTGGAATGGATCAAAGTCGTCGATGAGTTTTACCGCGAGTTCGAGAAAAGGTTGAAAGTGGCGGAAAAAGAAATGCGCGAAGTGGAGATTAAAGACGAGCCGGCCGGGATCGACTGCGACATATGCGGCAGCCCGATGGTGTACAAAATGGGCCGCTTCGGCAAGTTTATCGCCTGCTCCAATTTTCCCGAATGCCGCCATACGAAGCCGATCGTCAAACAAATCGGCGTCAAATGCCCGAAGTGCCATGAAGGAGAGATTGTCGAGCGCAACACGAAGAAAAAGCGGATCTTTTACGGTTGCAGCCGCTTTCCGGAGTGCGATTTTGTCTCCTGGGATAAGCCGCTTGCCCGCCCATGCCCGAAATGCGGCGGCCTGCTTGTCGAGAAAAAGTTAAAAAAAGGCGTGCAAGTGCAATGCACGGCCTGCGATTATGAAGAACAGCCGGAAACATAACGGAGTGTTGAACACAATTCAGAATTTTAGAAAAAATAGTTGCGCTGCAACCAATCATATGGTACGATGTAGAGGCATTGCGGGGTGAGGCGATGAAAAATGCGACATTTGCGTTACAATTGTTCATGGAATATTTACAAATCGAGAAAAATTATTCACAATATACTATTGCGTGCTACCGGCGCGATATTGAGCAGTTTTTCCAGTTCATGAACGAAGAAGGGATCAATGAGCTTGACCAAGTCGCCTACAGCGACGTCCGCTTATATTTGACGAAACTGTATGGCCAGCATTTGGCCAGCCGTTCGGTCGCCCGTAAAATTTCCAGTTTGCGCAGCTTTTACAAATTTTTGATGCGCGAAGGGCGGGCGGCCGAAAATCCGTTTGCGCTTGCGACACTGCCGAAGAAAGAGCAAAAAATTCCTAATTTTTTATACCCGAAAGAATTAGAAGCGTTGTTTCTTGTCAATGATGAAAATACGGCCCTCGGCCAGCGCAATGCGGCGCTGCTTGAGTTGTTGTACGCGACTGGTGCTCGGGTTAGTGAATGTTGTCACATACAGCTGTCTGATGTCGATTTTGTGGCGGAAACTGTGCTCATTCACGGCAAAGGAAACAAGCAGCGCTACGTTCCGTTTGGCCGTCCGGCCCGCGAAGCGCTTGAACGGTATATTCATGGGGGCCGACGCGAGCTGACCAGAAAGCTGCGGGCGGACCACCGCTATTTATTTGTCAACGCCCGAGGCAATCCGCTCACGCCTCGGGGAGTGCGCCATATTTTGGATCGGATTGTCGAAGCTGCTGCGCTGACGCAAAACATCAGCCCGCATGTGCTTCGGCATACGTTTGCGACTCATTTGCTCAACGAAGGGGCCGATCTCCGTTCGGTGCAGGAACTGCTCGGCCATGCGCATTTGTCATCGACGCAAGTGTATACACATGTAACGAAAGACCGGTTGCGGCGTATTTATTTGCAGGCGCATCCGCGGGCATAGCCCGCATGTAAGGAGGGGAAAGCGATGGAACGCTTTCATGCAACGACGATTTTTGCCATCCGCCATAACGGCGCAGCGGCGATGGCTGGCGACGGCCAAGTGACGTTCGGCAACGCCGTCGTGATGAAGCATACGGCGAAAAAAGTGCGGCGCCTGTTTCAAGGCAAAGTGCTAGCCGGCTTTGCCGGCTCAGTGGCGGACGCGTTTACGCTGTTTGAAATGTTTGAAGGCAAGCTGGAACAGGTCAACGGCAACTTGCCGCGCGCGGCCGTCGAGCTGGCGAAAGAGTGGCGGAGCGATAAAGTGCTGCGCCGCCTTGAGGCGATGTTGATTGTCATGGATAAGGAACATTTGCTGCTGATTTCCGGCACAGGGGAAGTGATTGAACCGGATGACGGCATGCTCGCCATCGGCTCGGGCGGTCAGTATGCGTTGGCTGCTGGGCGTGCGTTGAAGAAGTACGCCGGCGGCTCGATGACCGCCGAGGAGATTGCGAAGGCGGCGCTGGAGATCGCCGCTGACATTTGCGTTTATACGAACAGCCATATTATTGTCGAAGAGCTGTAAAAAGGAGGAGGCCGATGATGGCGGAATCGTTGACTCCACGGCAAATTGTTGAGAAGCTCGACCAGTTTATCGTCGGACAAAAAGAGGCGAAAAAGGCGGTGGCGATCGCGCTTCGCAACCGGTACCGCCGCAGTTTGCTCGATGAAAAACTGCGCGATGAAGTAATGCCGAAAAACATTTTAATGATCGGCCCGACCGGGGTCGGGAAGACGGAGATCGCCCGCCGTCTCGCGAAGCTCGTCGGCGCGCCGTTTATCAAGGTTGAGGCGACGAAATTTACGGAAGTCGGTTATGTCGGGCGCGATGTTGAATCGATGGTGCGCGATTTGGTCGAAACATCCGTCAGGCTTGTGAAAGAGCGGAAAATGAATGATGTGAAAGACCGGGCCGAGCAGCAGGCGAACAAGCGGCTCGTTGAACTGCTCGTTCCGGGCAAACAAAAGCAAACGATCAAAA
This sequence comes from Geobacillus sp. DSP4a, assembly GCF_013096875.1. Taxonomy (NCBI): domain Bacteria; kingdom Bacillati; phylum Bacillota; class Bacilli; order Caryophanales; family Anoxybacillaceae; genus Geobacillus; species Geobacillus sp. DSP4a. Next base: position 183,271 of record NZ_SDLD01000001.1, read on the forward strand.
ACCCGCTCGAGCTGTTGTTTGGCGGCCAAGGGAATCCGTCGGACAACAGCTACGGCCATGAGGACGAACAAATCGAGCAAAAACGGCGTCAAGTCGCCTGGCAGCTGGCAAACGGCCAGCTCGAAAACGAGATGGTCACGATTGAAATTGAGGAGCAGACGCCAATGCTCTTTGACTTTTTGCAAGGGACGGGCATTGAGCAGATGGGCGTGAATATGCAAGACGCGCTCAGCAGCCTGATGCCGCGGCGACGCAAAAAGCGGCGCCTGAAAGTGAGTGAAGCGCGCAAGGTGCTCATCAATGAAGAAGCGCAAAAACTGATCGACATGGATGAAGTGACGCAAGAGGCGGTCCGCCTCGCCGAACAGTCGGGCATCATCTTTATCGATGAAATTGATAAAATTGCCCGCAGCGGGGCGGTGTCCGGCTCGGCCGACGTCTCGCGCGAAGGGGTGCAGCGCGACATCTTGCCGATCGTCGAAGGATCGACGGTCATGACGAAATACGGACCGGTCAAAACGGACCATATTTTGTTCATCGCCGCCGGCGCATTTCATATGGCGAAGCCGTCCGACTTGATCCCTGAGCTGCAAGGCCGGTTTCCGATCCGCGTCGAGTTGGCGAAACTTTCGGTTGACGATTTCGTAAGTATATTGGTCGAGCCGAATAATGCGCTCATTAAACAATATCAGGCACTTTTGGCAACAGAAGGTATAAGTCTTGAATTTTCTGACGATGCTATTCGTAAGATTGCCGAAGTGGCCTTCGAAGTCAACCAGACGACCGACAACATCGGCGCGCGCCGGCTGCATACGATTTTGGAAAAACTGCTTGAGGATTTGCTGTTTGAAGCGCCCGATATCGGGCTCGACAAAGTCGTCATCACGCCGCAATACGTTGAGCAAAAACTCGGCAGCATCGTCAAAAACAAAGATTTGAGCGAATTTATTTTATGAGGAGGAGATGGACTCGATGAACTTGCTAGAGAAAACACGAAAAATCAACGCCATGCTGCAGAAGGCAGCCGGGCGGCCGGTCAATTTCAAAGAGATGGCGGAAACGCTTTGCGATGTCATTGAAGCGAACGTGTTCGTCGTCAGCCGCCGCGGCAAACTGCTTGGCTTCGCCATTAAACAGTCGATTGAAAACGAACGGATGAAACGGATGCTTGAGGAGCGCCAGTTTCCGGAAGAATACACGAAAAAATTGTTCAACATTACGGAAACGTCCCCTAATATCGATATTAATAGCGAATATACGGCGTTTCCAGTGGAAAATCGTGACTTGTTCAAAACCGGTTTGACGACGATCGTTCCGATCAACGGCGGAGGCGAACGGCTCGGCACGCTTATTTTGTCGCGCCTTGATCGCGAGTTTGATAACGATGACCTGATTTTGGCCGAGTATGGCGCAACGGTCGTCGGCATGGAAATTTTGCGTGAAAAAGCGGAAGAAATCGAAGAGGAAGCGCGCAGCAAGGCGGTCGTGCAAATGGCGATCAGCTCGCTTTCTTACAGCGAACTTGAGGCGATTGAACATATTTTTGAAGAGCTTGACGGAACGGAAGGGCTGCTTGTCGCCAGCAAAATCGCCGACCGCGTCGGCATCACCCGTTCGGTGATCGTCAACGCCCTGCGCAAGCTTGAAAGCGCCGGCGTCATCGAATCGCGCTCGCTCGGCATGAAAGGAACGTACATTAAAGTATTGAATGACAAGTTTTTAAGCGAACTGGAAAAATTGAAATCAAGCTGAACGGCATAGCTGCCTAAGCCCGCTGGGTATTTTGTCCCGGCGGGTTTTTTGTTGTTGACAAACATCTTTGGCATCGTTTTTCTGTCATGGCATCTTCGAAAAATAGTACCAAGTTCCGTCTATACATTAGGTTTTCTTTCCCGTAAAATGAAAATTAGCAGAAATTGTCGAAAAATAGGAGAAAAGAGGGGATTCCATTGGCGCTCTTTTCAGCGACGATCGGTTGGCTTGAACAAGGGCTTCGCTACGCTGCGCTTCGCCAACAGGCGATCGCCGACAACATCGCCAACGCCGATACGCCGGGCTATAAGGCGAAAGATGTGCGCTTTCAGGCGGAGCTTGACCGGGCGCTTGCCCTTGAGACCAAACGGACGGATCCGCGCCATTTTCCGTTTCGAAACGAACAGAATGGAAAAATTGTCGTGACGACCAATGCCAGCATCAGTTACAATCATAATGGAAACAGTGTCGATATCGACCAAGAAATGTCGAAATTGGCGGAAAACCAAATTTATTATAACGCTCTGATTGAGCGGTTAAACGGCAAATTCAATACGCTAAAGACGGTGATCAAAGGAGGAAAATAGGCTGTGTCCGTGTTTCAAAGTTTAAACATTTCGGCGTCGGCGCTCACCGCTCAGCGGCTGCGCATGGACGTGATTTCTTCCAACATCGCCAACGCGGATACGACGCGGGCCCGCTTCGTCAATGGCGAATGGGAGCCGTACCGACGCAAAATGGTCATCATCGAACCGCAGAGCGGGGCGTTTTCGGGCTATTTGCAGGCCGCCCTCGGACGTGCTGAAGCTGTCGGCAACGGCGTTCGGGTGCGCGAAATTGCTGACGATCCGGCTCCGTTTAAACTCGTCTACGACCCGGACCATCCGGATGCGGGCGCAGATGGCTACGTTCGCCTGCCAAACGTCGAACCGCTCAAAGAAATGGTCGATTTGATCGGTGCGACGCGCTCGTATGAGGCGAATGTCACCGCGCTGAACGCTTCAAAAGGGATGCTCATGAAGGCGCTTGAAATCGGGAAATAAGCCGAAGAGGAGGAATGACAAATGGTTGATGGAGTGAGCCGCATCGGGCTGGCGCCGGCGGCCGCCGCTTCAAGCCCGGTGAAGCCGGCAGCGGTGCAAAAGCAGTTCGCCGCCTTTTTCAAAGAAGCGCTCAACAATGTCAATAACGCACAAATCGAGGCGGATGCGCTGACAGAAAAGCTTGTCCGTGGGGAAAACGTCCAATTGCATGATGTGATGATCGCGGCGCAAAAGGCAAGCATCGCGCTGCAACTGACGATCGAAATCCGCAACAAAGCGGTTGAGGCGTACCAGGAAATGATGCGCATGCCGTTGTAGACGGCAAGGGACGATACATACAGAGCCCGCCATGGCCGAACGGTGGCCGCGGCGGCTGTATGGCTGGATGATCGGGGGAATCGTATGAGCAACAAGTGGAAAGAGTGGTGGGGCCGGGCCCGTTTGTTTTGGCAAGAGCGGACGAAAAAACAGAAATGGCTTGCCGCCGGAGGCGCGGCTGCGGTCCTTTTGATCCTTGGCCTTGGCATTTTTTTCGCCTTCAGGACGGAAATGGTGCCGCTATACAGCGATTTGACGCCGCAAGAAGCCGGACAAATCAAGGCGACGCTGGATCAGCGCGGTGTTCCCGCCGAAGTGACGGATGGCGGCACGACAATTAAAGTGCCGAAAGAGCAAGTGGATGCGCTGAAAGTCGAGCTGGCCGCCGAGGGCATTCCGAACAGCGGGGTCATCGATTATTCGTTTTTCGGCCAAAACGCGAGCTTCGGCATGACCGACAACGAGTTTAATATGGTGAAACTGAAGGCGATGCAAACGGAGCTCGCCAACTTAATCAAAACGATCGACGGCGTCGAGGACGCGAAAGTGATGATTAATCTTCCGCAGCCGAGCGTATTCGTTTCCGATGAAAAAGGGGAAGCCTCGGCTTCGATCGTGCTGAAGACGAAGCCGGGCTATGAATTCAGCGACGAGCAAATTCGGGCTTTGTATCATCTCGTCGCCAAAAGTGTTCCCCACCTCTCTACAGATAATATCGTCATTATGAACCAGTTTTTTGAGTATTTCGATTTGAAAAATGAAAACAAAAATTCGACAGCGGCGGCATTCACTGAGCAGCAACAGATCAAACGACAAATCGAACGCGACATTCAACGGCAAGTCCAGCGAATGCTCGGCACGATGATGGGGCAGGACAAAGTCGTTGTCTCGGTGACGGCCGACATCGACTTTACACAGGAAAAGCGGGAGGAGCAGTTGGTCGCTCCGGTGGACGAAAAGAACAACGAAGGCATTGCCGTCAGCGTCCAGCGCATTAAAGAGACGTACTCGGGAAGCGGTGCGCCGCCGGGCGGCACGGCCGGAACGGGGACGAATGAAGTGCCGGGCTACCAAGGAGCAAACGGCGGAACGAACGGAAACTATGAGCGGACCGAAGAAACGATCAACAATGAGGTCAACAAAATTAAAAAACAAATCGTGGAAAGCCCGTATAAAATTCGCGATCTAGGCATTCAAGTGATGGTCGAGCCGCCAAATCCGGATGATCCGAATTCATTGCCGCCGGAAACGGTCAATGACATTCAAAAACTATTAGGGACGATTGTCCGGACGTCGATTGACAAAGAAGAAGCGCAGGCGCTGACCGACCAGGATGTCAATAGCCGCGTCGTCGTCTCGGTGCAAAAGTTCAACGGCAAACCGGCATTCACCGAACCGGCGCCGGTTCAGCCGGCGTGGTGGTGGTACGCGGCCGGCGGAGGCGCGCTATTGCTCATTGCCCTACTGCTCTTCTTCTGGCTGCGACGCCGCCGTGAAGATGAAGAAGAAGAAGAGGAGGAGCTCGCATTCGCCCCGCCGCTTCCGGTCGAGCCGGATTTGCCGGAGCCGCCGGAGACGGAGGCGGCCCTGCGCCGTCGGCAGCTGGAGCGGTTGGCGAAAGAAAAACCGGATGAGTTTGCCAAACTATTGAAAACATGGCTATCGGAAGAGTAGGAGGAGCGGCGTATGGCAAAACGCGATCGGAAAGGCGGGCTGACGGGCAGGCAAAAGGCAGCCATTTTGCTCATTTCCCTCGGCCCGGACGTATCGGCCTCCATCTATAAACATTTATCCGAAGAAGACATTGAAAAGCTGACGCTCGAAATTTCCAACGTCCGCCAAGTGGCGGCCGAGCAAAAAGAGGAAGTGCTTGAGGAATTCCGGCAGCTCGCTTTGGCGCAGGATTACATCGCCCAAGGCGGCATCGCCTACGCGAAAGAAGTGTTGGAAAAAGCGCTCGGCCCGGACAAGGCGATGAACATTATCAACCGTCTGACATCAGCGCTTATGGTGCGGCCGTTTGATTTCGCCCGCAAAGCCGACCCGATGCAGCTGTTAAACTTTATTCAGCATGAGCATCCGCAAACGATCGCTCTCATTCTTTCGTATTTAGACCCGGCGCAGGCGGGGCAGATTTTATCAGCGCTGCCGCAAGAGATGCAGGCCGATGTGGCCAGGCGCATCGCGCTTATGGACAGCACGTCGCCGGAGATCATTAGCGAAGTCGAGCAAATTTTGGAGCGGCGGCTGTCGGCGACAGTGATGCAAGATTACACGCAAGCCGGCGGCATTGAGGCGGTCGTCGAAGTGCTGAACCAAGTCGACCGAAGCACGGAGCGGACGATTTTAGAGGCTTTGGAAATTCAAGACCCCGAGCTTGCGGAAGAAATTAAAAAGCGGATGTTTGTGTTTGAAGACATCGTTACGCTCGACAATCGCGCCATTCAACGCGTCATCCGCGAAGTGGATAACAATGACCTTATGCTGGCGCTTAAGGTGGCGAGCGATGAAGTGAAAGAAATTGTCTTCCGCAACATGTCAACAAGAATGGCCGAGACGTTCAAAGAAGAAATGGAATATATGGGCCCGGTCCGGCTGCGTGATGTGGAAGAAGCGCAATCGCGCATTGTCGCCATTATCCGCCGTCTCGAGGAAGCCGGGGAAATCGTCATCGCCCGCGGGGGAGGAGATGATATTATTGTCTAGCGTCATTAAAGCGCCGGCATTGGCCGGGCGCGCCGGCAAAAAGACGATCGCCGTGCAGCGCTGCATGTTCGATGTTCCGCCTTCGAACGAGGATCGGCAAAAGGAAATCGAGGCGATTTCCGCCGCCAAAGAAGAGGCGGCCGCGCTTCGCCGCCAAGCCGAGCAATATTGCGAGACGGTGCGCGAACAGCTGGCCCGTGAACGGGAGCAATGGGAGCGCGAGAAAGACCGGCTTAGGCAGGAAGCGCGCGCCCAAGGGTACGAAGACGGCTACGCCGCCGGGCGCGAGGCGGCGCTTCGCGAACACCGCGAATGGATCGACCAAGCCCGCCGCTTGGCGGAGCGGATGAATCACGAATTTTATGCGAAGGCCGAGGCGGCGGATGAGATGATGCTCGAAGTGGCGCTGAAAGCGGCGGAACGCATCATCGGCGCCACGCTCGAGCGAGACCGGAGCGCGTTTTTGCCGCTTGTGCGCCAAGTGCTGCAGGAAGTGCGGCGGCAAACGGAAGTGGCCGTTTATGTGCATCCGCACGGCTACGAAATAGTGGCAGAGCAAAAGGAGCTGTTGAAATCTCTGTTTCCGCATCGCGTTGATCTATTCATCTACCCGGACGATGCGCTTCCTGAATATGGATGTGTCGTGGAGACGCCGTTTGGGCGCATCGAGGCGAGCGTCGATGTACAGCTTGAGCGGCTGCGCGAGGCGCTCTACCGGCGATTGAAGGAGGGAGCGTTTTCTGAACTGGCAGGCGCTTCTTGATGAAATAGACGCTATCGACTTGTATAAACGGTTTGGCAAAGTGTCGCGCGTCATCGGCTTGATGATGGAATCGAAAGGACCGAAAAGCTCGATTGGCGATCTTTGTTACATCCATGAACAGAGCGGATGCCGGAAAATTCCCGCCGAAGTCGTCGGCTTTCATGAACAGCACGTCTTGCTTATGCCGTTTTCCGCGACGACCCATATCGCTCCCGGCTGCCTTGTCGAAGCGACCGGCCGGCCGCTTGAAGTGCACGTCGGCGATGCGCTCATTGGCATGGTTCTTGATCCGCTCGGCCAACCGCTTGACGGGAGCCCGTTGCCGCCCGGGCTGAAGCCTGTGTCGGTCGACCGCGATCCGCCCAATCCGCTCACCCGGCCGCCGATCGCCGAGCCGCTTGAAGTCGGCGTGCGCGTCATCGACAGTCTGCTGGCGGTCGGGAAAGGGCAACGGGTCGGCATTTTTGCCGGTTCCGGCGTCGGCAAGAGCACGCTCATGGGAATGATCGCCCGCCGCACATCGGCTGACGTGAACGTTATCGCCTTAATCGGCGAGCGGGGGCGCGAAGTGCGCGAATTTTTAGAGCGCGATCTTGGGCCGGAAGGGTTGGCCCGTTCCGTCGTCGTTGTCGCCACCTCGGACCAGCCGGCGCTGATGCGCGTCAAAGGGGCGTACACCGCGACAGCGATCGCCGAATATTTCCGCGACCAAGGGGCGGATGTCATGCTCATGATGGACTCGGTCACCCGCGTCGCGATGGCGCAACGGGAGATTGGCCTTGCCGTCGGTGAGCCGCCGACGACGAAAGGCTATACGCCATCGGTCTTCGCCCTCCTGCCAAAGCTGCTTGAACGGGCTGGAACGAACGCTTCCGGCACGATCACCGCGTTTTATACGGTGCTTGTTGACGGCGATGACATGAATGAGCCGATCGCTGATGCGGTGCGCGGCATTTTGGATGGCCATTTTGTGTTGGAACGCCAGCTGGCGAACAAAGGGCATTACCCGGCGATTAACGTGCTCAAAAGCGTCAGCCGCGTCATGCCCCACATGATCAGCGCAGAGCACCGCGGAGCGGCAAACCGGTTCCGCCGCCTTCTGTCCACTTATATCGATTCGGAGGATTTGATTCAAATCGGGGCGTACAAACGGGGGTCGTCCCAAGAAATTGATGAGGCGATCGAATTTTATCCGCAAATGATGGCGTTTTGCCGCCAAAACATCGATGAAAAAACGACGCGCGCCGAAAGCATTGATGCCCTGTTGCGCTTGTTGTCGGTTCGGTGAGAAATCGCGCGCCATTTTCAGACGATGAAAGGGTGAACAAATGTGACGCCGACGTTTCGGCTGCAAAAAGTGCTGGCGATGAAAGAAAAAGAAAAAGAAAAGGCGCTTGGCGAATACGAGGAGGCGGTCCGCCGGTTTGAGCAGGCAGCCGAAACGCTTTACCGCCTGCTCAAGGAAAAAGAAGAATGCGCGGCGGCTCGGGATGAACAGCTTCAAGCCGGCCTGTCCGTTGGAGACATTCGCCTTAGGCTGCAATATATGGCGAATTTAGAGCGGATGATCGACCATTATCAGCTCGTCGTCATGCAGGCGCGCGAGCAGATGCAGCGCCGGCAGCAGCGTTTGATGGAATTGAATATCGAAGTGAAAAAATACGAAAAAATGCGTGAGCGCATTAAGCGGTGGGCCGAGCAGCTTGAGAGGGAAGCGGAACGCCGCCTGCTCGATGAAATGGCGGTTCAACGTTTTGCAAGGCAAGGAGAGGTATAGATGGCGGAGAGCAAAGTTGAACAGGAAGTGCAGGCGAGTTGGTGGCAATGGCTGTTGTTTGTCATTGTCATTCCGAGTGCGTTTGCTGCCTCCTTTCTGTTGTTGATTTTAAACATTGCCGGCGTTGATGTGGCCAAGGCGGCAAAGCAGTGGACAATAAAGGCGCCGTTTGTCTCCGAGTGGATCAACTGGAGCAAAAGGGAGAAAGCTTTGCAAAAAACGATTGAAGCTCAGCAGCAGACAATCAACCAGCAAAAACGAACGATCGCCGACCAACAAAAGCAAATCAAGCAGTTGAAAAACGAATTGGCGGCAAAGGAAAAGGAAATCGCCCAGCTGTCTGCGCCAAGCGGGAAAACGGACGTTCAGGCTGAGCCTGTTGACGAGCCGGCCTTGACGGAAGAAGATGTCGTCGGCATGTATGACGCCATGTCGGAAAAACAGGCGGCGGCTATTTTAGCGGAACTGCCTGAGAGCGAAGCGCTCCGTGTACTGAGCCAGATTGACGGCGACAAAGCGGCAGCCATTTTGGAACAAATGCCGGCTGGGCAGGCGGCGAAACTGTTGGCATCGTTAAGCAAAAGGGCGATGGGGAAGGAGGCGGCCGAATGAAAGTAACGATCACAGCAAACGCGCCGCTATCGGCAGGCGCTATGGCGGTGAAAAAAGAGGCGGAAAACGCAAACGTGTTTGCGGCGTTGCTTGCTGATAAGCAACAAGAGTTATTGCCCGCTGGGGCAGAGACTAGCTTGTTTCAAGAGGAGTCGAACAAAAACAAAGAGCCAGATTGGCAAAATGGCGGAATGGAAACGGGCGCAGCCGGACAACCATCTTCAGCGGAAAAGAAGCCGGCGCAAATCGAATCATTGTGGCTTGCCCCTTCCATCGTGGCTGCTTGGGCTGTTGCTCCAATTTCGGCAGCTGCAGGCGCGCCGCTTTTGGCGGCGGATCAGCAGGCGGAAGGGAAAACGAGTGATCATTGGGCATTTCCGTTTGTCGGTGCGATGAATGGTGAAGAAACGATTGCCGCTCAGCCGGCGGCTGATGAAGCGGGATTTGAACGTGCGTTCATAACCGACGGACGGAAAAGTGGTCATATCGATGCTGAATCTTTTTCGCCTTCCAGCGGAAAAACAGGGATGTTTCCACCGCTCCTGAGCGACGGCGACCAGCGTCCATTCCATGAGCAGGGGGGCAACAGGCCGGTTGTCGCGCTGCCTAACGGAGCTTCTTCCGTCCGTCCGGCTGGCGAAAAAGACATTTCGCTGCCAAAAAGGGGGGACAAGGGGCATGGCGGCGAGGCCGCTCCTTCATTCACCACTCCCCCTGCGCTTTTATCACCCTCCTCTTCATCTGTCGGGCTGATCGGCGAGATGCCGGCGTCAGCTGGCGGAAGCGTCGCTGATCAAGTCGCCCACGCGCTAAGGTCGGCGCGGTGGATGAAGTTGCCAAACGGTGTCATGCAGCTTGTCATCCGTCTGCATCCGGAACATCTCGGGACGGTGACGGTGAAAATGACAGAGGAAGGTGGAAAGCTCGCCGCCAAGCTGCTCGTGGCGAACGACGCGGTGAAAGAGTTGCTCTACGCTCATTTGCCGCAGCTTGCTCAGCAGCTTGATGCGAGTTCCATCACGGTCGAAAAATGGACCGTTTGGTCGGATTATGACCGCTCCGCGATGCCGCCGTATTCCGGGAACCGCCAAGGAGGACAGCAGCAGGGCGAATCGCGGCAAAAACAAAAGCGGGAGCCATCATCTTCCTTCCCGTTTGCGCTAGACGGGATCGAAGCTGACGCATAAGGGGGAAAAGAACGAGGATGACAACGAATGCGATTGATGGAAGCTTATGGCTGGCAAACGCGGTTCAGCCGGAACGGAAAACGGGTAATCAAATTTTAGGAAAAGACGACTTTCTCAAAATTTTGCTCGCTCAGCTAGAAAACCAAGACCCGCTCAATCCGATGGAAGATAAAGACTTTATCGCGCAAATGGCGAGCTTCTCTTCGCTTGAGCAAATGATGAACATCGCCAATTTGATGCAGCAATGGATGCAAGCGTCAAGCCGTGATGCACTTTTGCGCTACAGCGAATGGATCGGCAAAACGGTGCACTGGCAAGACGGCGAGACGATGATGAGCGCCGTCGTTCAATCGGTCATGCAAAAAGACGGCCAAGTGACTCTTGGGCTTGATAACGGGACAACGATTGCCGCGGATGCGGTCGTGAAAGTCGAACAAAAAGGATAAAAGGGGAGAGAGAACCGATGCTTCGTTCCATGTATTCCGGAATCGGCGCCATGCGCAACTTTCAAACGAAGTTGGATGTCATCGGCAACAACATTGCCAATGTCAATACGTACGGGTTTAAAAAAGGACGAACGATTTTCAAAGATTTGATGAGCCAGACGATTTCTGGAGCAAGCGGGCCCAATGCCGGCCGCGGCGGGACGAATCCAAAGCAGGTCGGACTCGGTTCGCAGCTGGCGGCGATCGACACCGTCCATACGCAAGGAAGCTTGCAAACGACCGGGCGCGTGCTCGACTTGGCGATTTCGGGGGATGGATTCTTTATTCTCGGCGAGTTGAATAATGGAAATCTTATAAATCCGTTGTTTACGAGAGCAGGAAATTTTTATTTAGATAAAGAGGGATATATTGTCAATACCGATGGCTTATATTTAGTTGGTGAAGGATATGAGAACGGGGCATTTACGGGAAAACGGGCTCGAATTCAAATTCCAACTAATGCGAAAAGCGTCAGCATCGGCGCTGATGGGGTTGTGAACTATGTAGATGCGGTTGGAAACTTGCAAGTGGCAGGGAGAATTCGACTGGCCAAGTTCCCCAACAATGATGGTTTAGAAAAAGTAGGAGGAAATTTATTTAGAGAAACAGCCAACTCAGGCACAATCATCAATCCAAATAATCAAAACGAATGGATTGCCTACTCGCCTCAAGAAAGCGGAGCGGGCTCAATCGTCTCCGGCGCGCTTGAGATGTCCAACGTCGACCTTGCTGAGGAATTCACGGAGATGATCGTCGCCCAGCGCGGCTTCCAGGCGAATACGCGCATCATTACGACATCGGATGAAATTTTGCAAGAGCTTGTCAACTTGAAAAAGTAGAATAGGAGGTAGGGCGTCAGCTGTTGTTGGACGCTGATGCCCGCTTGCCGATGATTCCGCTGACGAAGCTCAACGGCAAACGGTTTGTGCTCAATGCGTTTTACATCGAACAAATCGAGGCATTTCCCGACACGACCGTGACGCTGACGAACGGAAAAAAATTCGTCGTGCGCGAGACGGTCGAACAAGTCGCGGCGTTGGCGAGCGAATTTTACCGGCAAATTGGCGCGTTTCGCTTGCCGGAAGCAGGAGGATTGGACCGTGAAAGGGAATAAAGCAATCAAAACGATGATCATTGTGCTGGCGGTCATCGCTTTGGCTGGAACGGCGGCGCTTGTCGCGGTGATGAAGATGGGGCATGCGGAAAAACAAGGGGCGCCAAGCGCTGACGAACTGGCGGAACGATCGATCGACATTCCGGAAATGACCACCAATTTAGCAGACGGACGTTATATTAAAATCTCATTTAAAATTGAAACAGACAGCGATCAAGGAAAAGAAGAGGCGGAGAAACGCGATTTTCAGATGAAAGACGTGATCATCGAGCAACTTTCGCAGATGAAAGCGGCCGACTTTAAAGGAAAAGAAGGGCTGACGGCGCTGAAAGAGAGGCTGAAGCGCGAGATCAACGGATTGATGCAAGAAGGGAGAGTGGAGAACGTCTACATTACCTCTTTTATCCTCCAGTAGCCCTGTCATTGGAAGGGGGGAAGATGAAATGACGGCCGGGGAAGTATTGTCGCAAAGCGAAATTGACGCGTTGCTCGCGGCGCTTTCTGCAGGGGAGATGAGCGCGGAGGAGCTGAAAAAAGAGGAGGAAGGCCGACGCGTCAAAACGTATGATTTTCGGCGGGCGCTTCGGTTTTCCAAAGACCAGATCCGCAGTTTGACGCGCATTCATGAAAACTTCGCCCGCCTGTTGACCACGTTTTTTTCCGCCCAGCTGCGCACGTATGTGCAAATCTCGGTCGCGTCGGCCGACCAGATTCCGTACGAAGAGTTCGTCCGCTCGATTCCAAAAATGACGATCATTAACGTCTTTGAAGTGCCGCCGCTCGACGGGCATGTGCTGCTGGAAATCAATCCGAATATCGCCTATGCCATGCTCGATCGGGTGATGGGCGGCCGCGGCGCCGGCATGGACAAAGTGGAGCACCTCACGGAAATTGAGACACGCATCATGTCCAACTTGTTCGACAAGGCGTTTGCCTATTGGCGCGATGCGTGGGAGTCGGTGGCGGAAATGGATCCGCTGTTTGTCGACTTTGAGGTCAACCCGCAGTTTTTGCGCATGATCGCGCCGAACGATACGGTCGTTGTCATTTCGCTCAACACGCAAATCGGCGAGGCGCGCGGCATGATGAACGTTTGCATTCCGCACGTCGTTTTGGAGCCGATTATGCCGCGGCTGTCGGTGCATTACTGGATGCAGGCGCAAAAAAAAGAGCGTTCCCCCGAGGAAGCGGGACGAATTGAGCAAGGCATCCGCGCGGCTCAACTGCCGATTGTCGCCGAACTTGGCACAGCGGCTGTTACCGTCGGCGAATTTTTGCAGCTCGAGGTCGGAGATGTCATCCAGCTCGGGCAGTCGATCCATGATCCGCTTGTCATCAAAATCGGCCATATTCCGAAATTTATCGGTCAACCGGGGAAACGGAACAAAAAGCTGGCGGTGCAAATTTTAGCGATGATCGAGGGGGACGAAGCAGGACATGATGAATGACGGAATGTTGTCGCAAGATGAAATCGATGCTCTGTTGCGCGGAATGGACAGCCGTGACCGCGCACCGGCGCTTCACGATATTTTCACCCCGCTCGAGCAGGACGCTCTAGGGGAGATTGGCAATATTTCCTTTGGCAGCTCAGCGACGGCGCTGTCCATGTTATTGAACCAAAAAGTCGAGATTACGACACCGAACGTCTCGGTGATCGAGCGGACGCGCGTCGCGGATGAGTTCCCGCAGCCGTATGTCGCCATTCAAGTCAATTACACGGAAGGGCTTCTCGGGACCAACTTGCTGGTCATTGAGCAGCGGGACGCCGCCATTATCGCCGATTTGATGCTTGGCGGCGACGGAACGGCGCCCGACAGCGCGCTTGGGGAAATTCAGCTGAGCGCCGTGCAGGAAGCCATGAACCAAATGATGGGGTCAGCGGCGACGTCGATGTCGACTGTTTTTGGCAAGCGGGTCGACATTTCCCCGCCGACGATCCATCTTCTTGATTTGAGCGAAGGAAAAGGTCTGGAATATTTGCCGGATGAAGACTTTTTGATTAAAGTGTCGTTCCGGCTGAAAATCGGCACGTTAATTGATTCGAACATCATGCAGCTGCTGCCCGTTGATTTTGCCAAAGAACTGGTCACCTATTTGCTTGGTGCGGCGGCAGGGGAGGAGGAAAACCGGCCTGAGCTGCCGGCCGGGGCGCCGCTGTCCGTGGAGCCGGAGCCGCAGCCCGCCTACGCCTATGCGGAGGCCGGCGCTCCTTCTTCCCCGGCGGCGAACCGTTTCCCGGAGGCGCCGGCTGAGCGCCTGGATGAAGGCAAAAGCGCAGCTGGACGGCATATTCAAGCAGCTGATTTTGCTGAGTTTGACGCCCCACCGCTTGCCGCGGCGGAGGCGCGCAATTTGGAGCTGCTGTTTGATGTGCCGCTGCAAGTGACGGTTGAACTGGGACGGACGAAACGCTCGGTGCAAGAGATTTTGCAATTGTCCACCGGGTCGATCATCGAACTTGATAAGCTGGCCGGCGAGCCGGTCGACGTTTTTGTCAACAATAAGCTGATCGCCAAAGGCGAGGTGGTCGTGATCGATGAAAACTTCGGCGTGCGCATCACCGACATTGTCAGCCAAAGCGATCGGTTAAAACGGCTAAAATAATGTGCATGGCAGGAGGTAGGGGGATATGGCAAGAGTGCTTGTTGTCGACGATGCTGCGTTTATGCGGATGATGATTAAAGACATTTTGACGAAGAATGGGCATGAGGTCGTCGCTGAAGCGGCGGACGGGAGACAGGCGGTCGAAAAATACAAGGAGACGCGCCCCGACATTGTGACGATGGATATTACGATGCCGGAGATGGATGGGATTACGGCGCTTAAAGAAATAAAAAAAATCGATAGCAACGCCAAAGTGATCATGTGTTCGGCGATGGGGCAGCAGGCGATGGTCATTGACGCCATTCAAGCCGGGGCGAAAGATTTCGTTGTCAAGCCGTTCCAGGCGGACCGCGTCATTGAAGCGATTAACAAAACGATCGGCTAGGCGATTAGAGGTGAGGGGATGTTGATGGCCATACGGCGATGGGCAGCGGGATTGCTGGCGGCAGCCATCTTGTTTGGGGCGCCGCCGGCGTCGGCTGCCCAAAGCCCGACGGTCGCCGATTGCCTGCAGCATCCGGATGCGTGCGGGCCGTCAGCGCCGGCCGGGCAACAGACAAAACCGACAGCGAATCAACCGGCTGATGCGGTGTCTGCTTCCGATGTGCTCCGGCTCATCGGGGCGACCGCCTTTGTCCTCGTTCTTCTTTACGCTCTGTTAAAATGGCTTTCCCGCCGCCATTCGCCTGTTTTCGGGTCAAAGGGTCTCATTGAGAATCTCGGTGGAACGAGCGTCGGGGCAAACCGCTCTGTTCAGCTCATCAAAGTCGGCAACCGGCTGCTCGTCATCGGCGTTGGCGATTCGATCCAGCTGCTGCGGGAAATCAGCAATGAAGACGAAATAAACGAACTGCTGGCGCAGCATAATGAGCGGCTCGAACGGATGGCCAGCTTCCACCCGTTTGGGTCCCGCCTTCGTGAATATTGGACAGCGAAAGCGAAACGGGGAAGCGGTCCGGCTCCGTCCTTTTCCTCACTGTTTGCCGAGGAAATGAGCCGAATGGCCGACAGGCGGAATGAGTGGCTGAAGCGGTTGAAAGAGAAAGGAACGGCTGGCGATGAATGACTTTGTCCATATGTTTAACTCGATGGCGCCCGAGCATGTCTCGACATCGGTGAAACTGCTTTTGCTTCTTACCATTTTGTCGGTTGCTCCCGGCATTTTGATCATGATGACGTGTTTTACGCGCATCGTCATCGTTTTGTCGTTCGTGCGCACGTCGCTTGGCACGCAGCAAATGCCGCCCAACCAAGTGTTGATCGGGCTGGCGCTGTTTTTGACGTTTTTCATCATGGCGCCAACATGGAAAGAGATTCATGATCAGGCGCTTGAGCCGCTGTTTGCCGAAAAAATTGATTTGGATGAGGCGTACGAACGCGCCGCTGTTCCGCTCAAGCAGTTTATGAGCCAACATACGAGACAGCAAGATTTGGCCTTGTTTTTATCATACAGCGGCGCCGGGCAGCCGAAAACGGTCAACGACATTCCGCTTACCGCGCTCGTCCCGGCGTTTGCGATCAGCGAGCTGAAAACCGCGTTTCAAATGGGCTTTATGATTTTCATCCCGTTTTTGGTCATCGATATGATCGTTGCCAGCGTCTTGATGTCGATGGGAATGATGATGCTGCCGCCGGTGATGATTTCGCTGCCGTTTAAAATTTTGCTATTTGTTCTTGTCGACGGCTGGCATTTGGTCGTCAAATCGTTGCTGCAAAGCTTTCAATAAAGATGGGTGGCGTTTATGAGTGCCGATTTTATCATCCGCCTTGCCGAACAAGGCGTCTACATCGTGTTGATCGTTTGCGGCCCGTTGCTGCTGCTGTCGCTTGTTGTCGGGCTCGTTGTCAGCATTTTTCAGGCTGCGACCCAAATTCAAGAGCAGACGCTCGCGTTTGTCCCGAAAATCGTTGCTGTCCTGCTCGGGCTCGTCTTGTTCGGGCCGTGGATGCTCTCGAAAATGGTGTCGTACGCCCATGACATTTTCGCGAATTTGGCTTCATTTATAGGCTGATCTATGATGGAACAACTATGGACGTATTTTCCCGCGTTTTTGCTCATCTTCGCCCGCACCGCTTCGTTTTTTGCGGCCATGCCGCTCTTTTCGTACCGGACGGTGCCGGCTTCGTACAAGATTGGAATGGCGTTTTTTTTTCAGCTGGCTTATGTTTTTGGCAGGGCCGAAGCCGTCGCTTCCATTGGATGATGTGTATGTATTGCTCGTCGTCAAAGAGGCGCTCGTCGGGCTGGCGCTCGGCTTGATCGCGGCCATCGTCATGGCGGCTGTGCAAGTCGCCGGCGGCTTGATCGATTTTCAAATCGGGTTTGCCATCGCCAACGTCATCGATCCGCAAACCGGGGTGCAAAGCCCGTTGCTCGGGCAGTATCTTCACTCGCTGGCGCTTTTGCTGCTGCTTATGCTTGACGGGCATCATTTGCTGCTTGACGGCTTGTTTTACAGCTATCACTGGCTGCCGCTTGACCGGTGGCCGCACATTGCCGACGGGCGGGCGGCTGAGTATGCGGTGCGCACGTTCGCGGCGATGTTTGCCGCCGCTGTGCAAATGGCTGCCCCGCTTGTCGGATCGCTCTTTTTGGTCGATGTGGCGCTCGGCCTCATCGCCCGCGCCGTGCCGCAAATGAATATTTTTGCTGTCGGGTTTTCGCTCAAGACAGCGGCTGCGTTTTTCATGTTGTTTGCGGCGATCGGGGGAATGTTGACCGCGGCGCGCGAACTGTTTCAACTTATGTTTGTGTCGCTGCGCGAGTTTATGCAGCTGTTGGGAGGCGCGTAACGTGGGCGAACGGCGGCTTGATTTGCAGTTTTTCGCCGGGGAAAAGACGGAAAAGGCGACGCCGCGCAAACGGCAAGAAGTGCGGGAAAAAGGCCAGGTCGCCAAAAGCAGCGATGCGGTGGCCGCCATCGTATTGCTCGCGCTGTTTCTCGTTTTGTCGCTGGCGGGAGCGTATGAGCGGGACGGACTGCTGCGCATGCTCGCGCGTGCGCTTTCCGATTATGCCGCCGCTCCGCTGACGATTGATTCGCTTCATGCCATCTTTCTCGACTGGCTTCGCCATGCGGCGCTTCTGTTAGCTCCATTTTTTGCCGCCGCCGTATTAGCGGCTGGGCTGGCCAACTTTTTGCAAGTCGGTGTCTTGTTTACCGCAGAGCCGCTCAAAATCGACGGAAACCGCCTCAACCCGGTGCAAGGAATAAAACGGCTTTTTTCGCTGCGCGCCATTGTCGAGCTGTTAAAATCTGTGTTAAAAGCTGGAATCATCGGTGCGGTCGTGTTTATGCTCTTGCTCGGGGGATGGGACGAGCTCACCGCGCTTGCGGCCAGGCCGCCGGCCGCCATGCTTGCCATTGTCGGCGCGCTGACGGTGAAAATGGGGCTGTATGCTGCGGCCGCGCTCTTGTTTTTGGCGTTGTTTGACTATTTGTACCAGCGGTTTGAGTTTGAACGAAACATCCGCATGTCGAAGCAAGACATTAAAGATGAATTCAAAAAGACGGAAGGCGACCCGCTCATTAAATCGCGCATTAAGCAAAGACAGCGGGAGATGGCGATGAGGCGGATGATGCAGGAGGTGCCGAATGCCGATGTTGTCATCACCAATCCCACCCATTATGCGGTAGCGCTGAAGTATGAAGATGGAAAAATGGAGGCGCCGGTTGTCGTGGCGAAAGGGGCTGACTATGTGGCGTTGAAAATAAAGGAAATTGCCAAGGCGAACGGCGTCGTGACGGTTGAAAATCGTCCGTTGGCGCAGGCGCTTTACCGGCAGACGGACGTCGGCGACATGATTCCAGAGACGTTTTTTAAGGCAGTGGCGGAAATTTTGGCGTACGTCTACCGGCTCAAACGAAAAGGGTAACAGCAAGGGGAGAAAACCATGCAAGCGCAGCTCAAAGATTTATCCGTGTTAATTATGGTTGTGCTCATCGTCGCCATGCTCGTCATTCCATTGCCGACATGGCTGCTGAGCGTTTTGATCATCATCAACATTTCCCTCGCCTTGCTCGTTTTGCTGACGGCGATGAACACGAAAGAGCCGCTTCAGTTTTCCGTTTTTCCGTCATTGCTGTTAGTGCTGACGTTGTTCCGGCTCGGGTTGAATGTCTCGACAACCCGTTCGATCTTAAGCAAGGGGGAAGCGGGCGGCGTCGTTGAGACGTTTGGGACGTTCGTCGTCGGTGGCGATGTCGTCGTCGGGTTTGTCGTGTTTTTGATTTTGGTCATTATTCAGTTCATTGTGATCACAAAAGGGGCGGAGCGTGTCTCGGAAGTGGCGGCCCGCTTTACGCTCGATGCGATGCCGGGCAAACAGATGAGCATTGACGCTGATTTGAACGCCGGCATGATCTCGGAGCAGGAAGCGCGCGAGCGGCGGGAAAAAATCGCCCAAGAGGCCGATTTTTACGGTGCGATGGACGGAGCGAGCAAATTTGTAAAAGGCGACGCCATCGCCGGCATTATTATCGTGATCATCAATATGCTGTTTGGCATGGTGATCGGCGTTGTTGAGCAAGGAATGGACATGGCGGAGGCGGCGAAGCGCTATACGTTGTTGACGGTCGGTGACGGAATCGTCAGCCAGATTCCGGCGCTGTTGATTTCGACCGCGACCGGCATCATCGTCACGCGTGCGGCGTCTGACAGCAATTTAAGCGGCGACATTATGCGTCAGTTATTTGCGTTTCCGAAAATGTTGTACGTCACGGCGGGAACGATTTTCCTGCTCGGCTTGTTTACCCCGATCAACGATGCGTTGACAATGTCGATCGCCGGGCTGCTGGCATTTGGCGGCTACCGATTTGTCGAGCAGCAAAAACAGGGGGAAGCGGCTGCCGTCCAGCCGGATGAAGAAATAGCGGCGGCTGACGAATTAAAAAGTCCGGAGAGCGTGATTCAACTATTGCATGTTGACCCGATCGAGTTCGAGTTCGGTTACGCGCTTATTCCGCTTGCGGATGCCGCCCAAGGCGGCGACCTGCTTGACCGGATCGTTATGATCCGCCGTCAGCTCGCGCTTGAGCTCGGCATCGTCGTTCCGGTTGTGCGCATCCGCGACAACATCCAGCTTCAGCCGAACGAATACCGAGTGAAAATTAAAGGCGAAGAGGTGGCGCGCGGCGAGCTGCTGCTTGACCATTATTTGGCGATGAGCCCCGGGATTGA
Source organism: Geobacillus sp. DSP4a (assembly GCF_013096875.1). Taxonomy (NCBI): domain Bacteria; kingdom Bacillati; phylum Bacillota; class Bacilli; order Caryophanales; family Anoxybacillaceae; genus Geobacillus; species Geobacillus sp. DSP4a. The sequence continues at coordinate 202,813 of NZ_SDLD01000001.1, forward strand.
TGACGGATCGGTCGAAGGGATTGACACGGTTGAACCGGCGTTTGGCCTGCCGGCGAAGTGGATCTCCGAGGCGGCCAAAGACCGCGCGGAAATGCTCGGCTATACGGTGGTCGATCCGCCGTCGGTCGTTTCGACGCATTTGACGGAAGTGCTCAAGGCCCACGCCCATGAACTGCTTGGGCGCCAAGAAACGAAACAGTTGATCGATCATTTGAAAGAGTCGCACCCCGTGCTGGTTGAGGATGTCACACCGAATCCGCTGCCGGTCGGGGATGTCCAAAAAGTGCTTGCCAAGCTGCTGAAAGAGAACGTGTCGATCCGCAATTTGCCGCTTATCTTTGAGGCGCTTGCCGACTTTGCCCGCCTGACCGCCGACACCGACTTGTTGACGGAATACGTCCGCCAGGCGCTGGCGCGGCAAATCACGAAGCAGTACGCCGTGCCGGGCGAACCGCTGCGTGTCATTACGCTTTCGGGCAAGGCGGAAAAAACGATTGCCGATGCGGTGCAGCAAACGGAGCACGGACGCTATTTGGCGCTTGATCCGGCGCGGGCGCAGGCGCTTGTCGAGGCGGTGGCGGCGGCGCTCGACCGCCACCCGTTCGCCGGCCAAACGCCGATCTTGCTCTGTTCTCCGGCGGTGCGCATGTATGTCCGGCAGCTGACGGAGCGCCATTTTCCGTCAATCCCGGTGCTGTCGTACAACGAGCTCGAAGCTGACGTCGAAGTTCAAAGCGTGGGGATGGTGGAAATCGAATGAAAGTGAAAAAATTTGTCGCCCCGTCGATGAACGAAGCGATGAAAATGGTCCGAGCCGAGCTCGGCCGCGATGCCGTCATTTTGCACTCGAAGGAGATTCAAACGGGCGGACTGTTCGGCTTGTTTGCCAAAAAGAAGATTGAGGTGCTGGCCGGCATCGATCCCGATCCACTGCCGCGCCGCGCGTCAGAGGCGAAGGCCCCCGCTTCTTCACGGCCGGCGGGGCGGGAGGAAGCGGACGGTTTGTTGGCCGCCGAGCTTCGGGAAGTGAAAGCGCTCGTCCGTCAAATGGCCGGCCGGACGTCGTCGTTGTTGTACCCGCCGCCGCTTATGGATGCGGAGCGGCGGCTGCTTCAGCAAGGCCTCGCCGATGGCTACATCCGCCAAGTGATGGACCGCCTGCTTGAGCGATGGTATGCGGACAAAAAAGAGAGATCCGCTGCTGCAGTTGCCGGCTGGGCGAAAGAAGCGGTGCGCGATCTTCTTTCGCCGCTCCCGTTCGCTGAAACGGCAGGAACGAAAAAATATCGCCTGCTGCTTGGCCCGACCGGAGTTGGAAAAACGACGACGCTTGCCAAAATGGCGGGGCGCGCGGTGCTTGAACATGAAAAAAAAGTCGGATTTATCACGACCGATACGTACCGGATCGCCGCGATCGACCAGTTGAAGACATATGCGCACATTTTGCAGGCTCCGCTCGAGGTGTGCTACAACGCCGATGACTTTCGGGCGGCTAAGCAGCGCCTGGCCGATTGCGACGTTGTGTTCATTGATACGGCCGGCCGCAATTTCCGCAACCCGCACTATGTTGCCGAGCTCCAGCAAACGATCGAATTTGACAGCGAGACGGAAACGTTTCTCGTGTTCGCCGCCACCGGAAAATACAATGATATGAAAGCCATTTATGATCGCTTTTCCGTCCTCCCGATTGACCGGCTGATCGTGACGAAGCTTGATGAGACCGATACGTACGGCGCGGTCGTCAATTTTCTGCTCGAGAGCCGGGTTGGCGTTGCCTATTTAACGAATGGGCAAAACGTGCCGGACGATATGGTGGAAGCGTCAGCCGACCGGTTTGTCCATCTGTTGTTTGGAGCGGATCGATGGTGAGAGACCAGGCGGAACGGCTTCGCCGCGCGTTAAGCCGTCCACGGCGTCCGGCTTCGCCGCGGACGATCGCGGTGGCGAGCGGAAAAGGCGGAGTCGGCAAATCGAACCTTTCGCTCAATCTTTCCGTATCGCTCTCTGAACTCGGGTTTCGCGTCCTGTTGCTCGATATGGACGTCGGCATGGGCAATATCGACATTTTGCTCGGTCAATCGTCGCCGCTTACATTGGCGGATTGGTTTTCCACTCGGCTGCCCCTTTCGGACATCGTCAAAAGCGGGCCGGGGCAACTATCATATATCGCCGGGGGGACGGGCGTTGCGCAATGGCGGACGTTGGATATGGCGGGCATCGACTATTTTTTGGCTGAACTGCAGGCCATTGCCTCGCGCTATGATTATCTCATTTTTGATATGGGGGCGGGGGCATCGGAAGAGCGTCTTTATTTTTTAAAGTCGGTCGACGATGTGTTCATCGTCACGACGCCGGAACCGACTGCGGTGACGGACGCCTATGCCATGATGAAATACATGCATGCCGCCGGCAGCGAAGCGCCGTTTTCGATCATTGTCAACCGCACGAGCTGCGGGCAAGAAGGGTATGGCGTCTTTCAGCGGCTGAAAGATGCGGCGGCGCGCTTTTTAAACAAACCGATTGCCCTGCTCGGCATTGTGCCGGAAGACCGGGTTGTCGCCCGCGCGGTCGTCAGCCAGATGCCGTTTGTCCTGCTTGACCCGAAGGCGAAGGCGAGCCAGGCCGTCCGCCAAATGGCTTGGCGCTATGCGATGGGCAGAGAGGGCGAGCCGGCGCCGCCGGGTCAAATCCCCCGCTTTTTTGCGATGCTGCGCCAATTTTTGCTAGAAAGGTAGAGACGGAACATGAAGACGATCAAGGTGCTTGTCGTCGATGACTCGGCGTTTATGCGCAAATGGATCAGCGACTTTTTGTCCGAGCACCCACGCCTCGAAGTCGTCGGGACGGCTCGCAATGGCCAAGAGGCGCTCGACAAAATCGCCCTCTTGCGCCCGGATGTCGTCACGCTTGATGTCGAAATGCCGGTTATGAATGGGCTCGAAACGTTGCGGCGCATCATGCACAAGCAGCCGTTGCCGGTCGTCATGGTGTCGAGCACGACGAGGGAAGGGGCGGAAAACACGATCACCGCCATGCAATACGGGGCGGTGGATTTTGTCGCCAAGCCGTCTGGCCCGATTTCGCTTGATTTATACAAAGTAAAAGATGAGCTGATCCGCAAAGTGCTGCACGCAAGCGAGGCGAATGTAAGGGCGCTCGCCGCCCACCGCCCGGCGCTTGCCGCCCGGCGCCCGCCGGCCCAAACGGCGCGCAGCCAAAAAACGGTCGTCGCCATCGGCACGTCGACAGGCGGTCCGCGCGCCTTGGAAACGGTGTTGACGCAGCTGCCTCCTGATTTTGCCGCTCCGGTCGTCATCGTTCAGCATATGCCGAAAGGGTTTACGAAATCGCTTGCCGACCGGCTCAACGCACTGGCGGCGATCACGATCAAAGAGGCGGAAGACGGGGAACTGTTGCGAAATGGCACCGCCTATATCGCCCCGGGCGGCGTCCATCTTGCCGTCGATGAGGAAAACGGCATGTTAAAAGCACGTTTCGACGAATCGCCGCCGCGAGCGGGCCATCGCCCGGCTGTTGACGTATTGTTCGAGTCGCTTGCGGCCATTCGCTGCTGCCGGAAAGTGGCGGTGATCATGACCGGGATGGGAAGCGACGGAACAGCGGGGGTGAAAAAGCTGAAGGAAAGCGGGAACACAAAAGCGATCGCGGAAGCGCGCGAGACAGCCGTTATCTTTGGGATGCCAAGAGCGGCGATCGAGGCTGGCGTCGTTGATGTCATCGTTCCGCTTGACAGCATGGCCGCTGCCATCGTCCAATTGATCGGGGAGTGAGGGGAAACGGCATGGACATGAGCCAATATTTGGATTTATTTATTGATGAAAGCAAAGAGCATTTGCAGGCGATCAACGAGCGGCTGTTGGAACTTGAAAAAACTCCGGAGGACATGTCTGTGGTGAATGATATTTTCCGTTCGGCCCATACGTTGAAAGGCATGTCCGCCACGATGGGGTTTGAAGATTTAGCCAATTTGACGCACCAAATGGAAAACGTGCTCGATGGCATCCGCAATCGGCGGCTTTCCGTTACCCCGGAATTGCTTGACGTCATTTTTGAGGCCGTCGACCATTTGGAGGCGATGATCAGTTCCATCGCTGCAGGCGGCGACGGAACGCGCGATGTAAGGAGAACAGTCGAACAGCTGAAACGAATCGAGCAAGGGGAGATGCCGAATAAGCAGGCAGCAAGAGAAGAACCGCCCCTTGAACATGCGTATGGGGAATTTGAATACCATGTGCTCGAGCAGGCGAAGGAGCAGGGATTTTCCGTCTACGAAATCCGCGTTCGGCTTCGCGATGATTGCTTGTTGAAAGCAGCGCGCGTCTATATGGTGTTTGAACTGCTCAATCAAGAGGGGGAGGTCGTGAAATCAACGCCGCCTGTGGACATGCTTGAGGAGGAGCAGTTTGACCAAGAGTTTCTTGTCACGGTCGTGTCGAAAACGCCGGCGGATGAGCTGCAAAAGCAGCTGATGGGCATTTCCGAAATCGATGAGGTGGCCGTTCGAGTGCTCGATGCCGATGACCTGTCCGTCGAAGGCGAAGATCGTGCCGCCGCGCCCGAATCGCCGATGTCGGACGCCGTCGAGCAAGCCGCAGCGGCGCAAACGGAAGCCGGGGGGGCGCAAACCGAAGCCGAAGCGCCGGAAAAGCAGCCGGCCAAGCATGTGGGCAAAACGATCCGCGTCAATATTGAACGGCTCGATATGCTGATGAACTTATTTGAAGAGCTTGTCGTCGACCGCGGGCGGCTTGAGCAAATTGCCCGCGATGTCGGCCATGCCGAACTGACGGAGACGGTCGAGCGGATGTCGCGCATTTCAAGCGACTTGCAAACGATTATTTTAAACATGCGCATGGTGCCGGTGGAAACGGTGTTTAACCGCTTTCCGCGCATGGTGCGCCAGCTCGCCCGCGAGCTCGGCAAAAAAGTGCGTCTTGATGTGATCGGGGCGGAAACGGAGCTTGACCGGACGGTCATTGATGAAATCGGCGATCCGCTTGTCCATTTGCTCCGCAATGCGCTTGATCATGGCATTGAAGCGCCGGACGTCCGGGCGGCGCGCGGAAAGCCGGAGGAAGGGACGATCCAATTGCGCGCCTACCATAGCGGCAACCATGTCTTTATTGAAATCGAGGATGATGGCGCCGGTATTTCTAGGGAAAAAGTGCTGAAAAAGGCGATCAGCCGCGGCATCGTTTCGCCCGAGGCGGCTGAGCATTTAACCGATGAGCAAGTGTATGAGCTTATTTTTGCTCCCGGGTTTTCCACTGCCGATCATATTTCCGACATTTCCGGGCGCGGCGTCGGCTTGGATGTCGTCAAAAGCACCATCGAGTCGCTCGGCGGCACGGTGGCCGTCGATTCCCGGCCCGGCCAAGGGTCGCTGTTTTCCATTCAGCTGCCGCTCACGTTGTCGATCATTTCGGTGCTGCTTGTGCAAATTGCGGCGGAAACGTATGCCATCCCGCTGTCATCGATTATGGAGACGGCGCTCATTAGGAAAGAAGACGTGTTCTATGTCCATAACCAGCCGGTCATCGATTTCCGCGGCAAAGTTGTGCCGCTCGTCCGGCTGAAGGACGTGTTCGCTGTGCCGGGCGCGTCGGATGACAGCGAGACGGTGCCGGCTGTCATCGTGCGAAAAGGGGAAAAGCTGGCGGCGTTGGCGGTCGACTCGTTTATCGGCCAGCAAGAAGTCGTGTTGAAGTCGCTCGGCAACTATTTATCTTCTGTTTTCGCCATTTCAGGGGCGACGATTTTGGGAGACGGCCGGGTGGCGCTCATTATTGACTGCAACGCGCTTGTCAAATAGAAAGCCGACTGTATGCCGGCGGAGCTGGAAAAAGGCCGCGGGCGGACGCGGCCTTTTCGTTGGCGGCGCCGGGCGAGGAAGCTGAACAGAAAAAGGGGGAAGCGACCGATGAGCATGAGCGTGCAGACGGATTGGAAAGTGATTGCATTTCGCCTGCAAGAGGAAGAATATGCCTTGCCGGTGCAATACGTTCGTTCCATTGAAAAAATGCAGCCGATTACGCGCGTGCCGGGAACGGCTCCTTATGTCAAAGGAGTCATCAACTTGCGCGGGGTCGTCACGCCGATTATCGATTTGCGCGAGCGGTTCGGGTTTGCGCCCGAACCATACGGGGAGCAGACGCGGATGATTATCGCCGCCTTTGGGGATATCGAAGTCGGGTTGATCGTCGATGCGGCCAACGATGTTCTCGATATTCCGGCAGCGAGCATTGAGCCGCCCGAGGCGATCGGCGCCATCGGGGCCGCTTACATTTGCGGAGTGGCGAAAGTCGAGAAGCGTCTCCTCATTTTGCTTGATTTGGCAAGTGTCTTAAGTGAATAAAACGGAGAGAGGGGCGTTTGCGGTTGGACGACATTCGCAACTTAACAGGGACACACATTGATATTTTGCGCGAAATGGGCAACATCGGGGCCGGCAACGCGGCGACCGCTTTGTCCATGCTGCTCAACAAAAAAATCGAAATGGCTGTGCCGCGCGTCCAAATTGCGACATTTGCCGAGATGATGGAGCTGATCGGCGGTCCGGAGCAAGTGGTGGCATGCGTCTATTTGCGTGTCGAAGGCGAAGCGCCGGGAAACATGTTTTTCGTGCTGCCGCCGGACCAGGCCGAGAAGTTTGTCCGCCGAATGACGGGCGATGGCTCGTTTTCGTTCCAAGGCGAAGCCCATGAGCTCGGGCGGTCGGCGCTGCAGGAACTTGGCAACATTTTGGCCGGCTCATACTTGTCGGCGCTCGCCGATTTCACCCGGTTAAACTTGCATCCGTCCGTGCCGGCGCTGGCGATCGATATGATCGGAGCGGTGCTGTCGTTTGGCTTGCTTGAGCTGTCGCGCGTCGGCGATTGCGCCATTTTGATCGATACAGCCATTTACGATGACCGGCGGCCAAACGAGAGCATTAACGGCCATTTCTTCCTTCTTCCTGACCCAGAATCATTTTCCATTATTTTTCGAGCGTTAGGTGTGGAGGGGGGATGAAGACGGCAGAAGCAGTGAAGGTTGGCATTGCCGAAATGGAAGTTGTCGTGGCGCCGAACGTCATCCGCACATGCGGGCTCGGGTCGTGCGTGGGCGTCGTCATTTATGACAGCGGAAAAGCGGTTGCCGGTATGGCGCACGTGATGCTGCCGCATTCATCGATGGCGCGCGGGGGAGTTGTCAATGCCGCCAAATACGCTGATACAGCGGTGGAAGCGCTTTGTAAGCTCGTCCTGGCCGCCGGAGGACGGAAGGGCATGCTCAAAGCGAAGTTGGCCGGAGGGGCGCAAATGTTCTCGTTTTCCGCAGCTGGCGGGGACATGATGCGCATCGGCGCCCGCAACGTTGAGGAAGTGAAAAGGCAGCTTGAACGGCTTCATATCCCGATTGTGGCCGAAGATGTCGGGGGCCATAGCGGCCGCACAATCGAGTTTAACCCGCAGACGGGCGTGCTGGCCATCCGCACGGCGTGCCAGGACATAAAAGAAATATGATGGAACGATATGTGGTTTCCGCGAGGCGAGGGGGAGAATGATGGGGAGCGCGCTAAAAGGTGAAGAACGGAAATATTGGGACGACTGGGTCAACGGCCGCGACCGCCGCGCGGCTGAAGAGCTCGTGCAGCGCTATATGCCGCTTGTTTTCTACCATGTGCAGCGGCTTTCGGCGACGCTGCCGAGTTCTGTGCCAAAGGATGAGTTGATCAGTCTTGGGCTCCTCGGGTTGTACGATGCGATTGAAAAGTTTGACCCATCGCGCGATTTGAAATTCGATACGTATGCATCGTTCCGCATCCGCGGCGCGATATTGGACGGTTTGCGCAAAGAAGACTGGCTGCCGCGCAGCGTGCGCGACAAGGCGAAAAAAATCGAGGAAGCGGCCGAACGGCTGGAGCAGCAGTATATGCGATCGGTGACAGCGAAGGAAATTGCGGCTGAACTTGGCATGACGGAAGCGGAAGTGCAGGCGGCGGCCAGCGACACGTTTTGGTCGCTTTGGTTGCCGCTTGGACAAGGAGCGGCTGAAGACGAAGATGAGCCGCTGGCGATTCGGGACGACCGCGCCCTGCTCCCGGAAGAGGAAGCCATTAAGCGGGAAATGATCGACCAGTTGGCGGAAGGCATTCGACGGTTGAATGAAAAAGAGCAGCTCGTCATCAGTTTGTTTTACAAAGAAGAGCTGACGTTTACGGAAATCGGAAGTCTTTTGCAGCTGTCGACATCAAGAATTTCGCAAATTCATGCCAAAGCGCTGTGGAAATTGCGCCGCTTTTTAAGCGGGGATTCATGAGGCGAAAGGAAGCGGGAAGATGGACATCCAATTGCCGATGCTGCAAAGCGTCATGCCGAAGGCGCCTGAAGCCGCGTCCAAGCACGCCTTGGCGCAGCAGCACCCTCATGTTGTGCAGGCGCAGCGGGCAGCCGCGGAGGAAAAACGAGCGGAGCAGGCGCGCCGCCAAGTGACGGGAAAACGGGCGGGAGACGCGCTCCGTTTTGGGAGTCATCCTTATAAAGGAAAAACAATCGACATCAAAGGATAGTGAACAACGATGGAGGCATTTTGGCTGACTGTCAGCTTGTTGCTGCACGCGTTTTCGTTTTGGTTGATCATCCTGCTTTACACGCGCTTGTCGCGGCTAAGCGAAGAGGAAGCAAGAGCCAAGAGGCGGGCTGAGGAGCTTGAGGAGGCGATGGCGGCCCATCTCGTGGCGTGGAAAGAGGAAAATGAGCGCTTTTTGGCCGAGTTGGATACGCTGCTTAGCGCGAAACCGGCCGCCGCGGCGGACAAGCGGACGCCGGCTCCCGTCAAGAGCCGCCTGCCTCAGCAGTCAGAGCCCGGCAATGAGAAAGAGAGCAGGCTGGTAAACGGAGCGGGCAGCGAAAACAGGCCGGGTCGGAAACAAACTGCATCGGAGCGGCCGGAGCTGGGGCGAAGCGGCCGGGTTGAACAAACGGACGCCATGGACGCGCTGTCGGACTATTTTCCCGATGTTGACGCCATCGAAGATGTAGTCGACTTTTCGCCGCCATCCGCCCATGCCGCCGCCATCGCCCGCCGTCTCGAAGCCGAAGGGATGACGGTCGAAGAAATCGCGAAGAAGCTCGGAAAAGGAAAAACAGAAGTCGAACTGCTGCTCAAATTTGGCCGAAAAAACGGCCGAATGGGCGAACAATAGCTTGATTTCCCGCCGGCGGTTATGATATATTTTTACATGGTGTGAATACACACGCCTGATGATTTCAGCAACGGTGCTGGCAACGCCAGTCTTGCTGAAAGATGAGGCAGGCGGAGGCACAAAAACCACAAGGAAACAGGAGGAGCATGCATGTCAGTCATTTCAATGAAGCAATTGCTTGAAGCTGGCGTCCATTTCGGACATCAGACGCGCCGTTGGAACCCGAAAATGAAAAAATACATTTTCACGGAGCGCAACGGCATTTATATTATCGACTTGCAAAAAACGGTGAAAAAAGTCGAGGAAGCATACAACTTCGTCCGCGAACTGGCGGCGAACGGCGGCAAAATTTTGTTCGTCGGCACGAAAAAACAAGCGCAAGAATCCGTGAAAGAAGAAGCCGAACGCTGCGGCATGTTTTATGTCAACCAACGCTGGCTTGGCGGCACGCTGACAAACTTTGCAACGATCCAAAAGCGGATCAAGCGGTTGCGCGAAATCGAAAAAATGGAAGAAGATGGCGTATTTGACGTTCTTCCGAAAAAAGAAGTCATCGGTTTGAAAAAAGAAAAAGAGCGGCTTGAGAAATTTTTAGGCGGCATTAAAGACATGAAAGAACTGCCGGATGCGCTGTTTGTCATCGACCCGCGCAAAGAACGGATTGCAGTGGCGGAAGCGCGCAAGTTGAACATCCCGATCATCGGCATTGTCGACACGAACTGCGATCCGGATGAGATCGACTACGTCATTCCGGCGAACGACGACGCCATCCGCGCCGTCAAACTGTTGACGTCGAAAATCGCCGATGCGGTGCTTGAGGCGAAACAAGGCGAAGAAGCCGCTGTGGCAGCAGAGTAAGGCAAGGTGGAGGAAAGGTGATAAGAGGGGAAAGCCTTTTATCACCTTTTTTTAGACAAAAGTCAGCAACTTTTGTCTATACTAACGAATAAGGGCAAAATGGGCATCCGTTGCCGGCATCGATACATATATGCGATCAAAAGAAGGAGGATTTATTCATGGCAATTACAGCACAAATGGTCAAAGAACTGCGCGAAAAAACGGGCGCAGGCATGATGGACTGCAAAAAAGCGCTCACCGAAACAAACGGCGACATGGAAAAGGCGATCGACTGGCTGCGTGAAAAAGGGATCGCCAAAGCGGCGAAAAAAGCGGACCGCATCGCGGCGGAAGGAATGACGTACGTCGCTGCTGAAGGCAACACAGCCGTCATTTTGGAAGTGAACTCGGAAACGGACTTCGTCGCCAAAAACGAGTCGTTCCAAACGCTCGTCAAAGAGCTGGCCGCCCACTTGCTGAAACAAAAGCCGGCTTCGCTTGACGAGGCGCTCGGGCAAACGATGGACAACGGCGCGACCGTCCAAGACTACATCAACGAAGCGATCGCCAAAATCGGCGAAAAAATTACGCTCCGCCGCTTTGCCGTCGTCAACAAAGCGGACGGTGAAACGTTTGGCGCGTACTTGCACATGGGCGGGCGCATCAGCGTATTAACGTTATTAGCCGGCAACGCCAGCGAAGAGGTCGCCAAAGACGTGGCCATGCATATCGCCGCGCTCCATCCGAAATATGTTTCGCGCGAGGATGTGCCGGAGGAAGAACTTAACCGCGAACGCGAAGTATTGAAACAGCAGGCGTTAAACGAAGGCAAGCCGGAAAATATTGTCGAGAAAATGGTTGAGGGCCGTTTGAAAAAGTTTTACGAAGACGTCTGCCTGCTTGAGCAAGCGTTCGTCAAAAATCCAGATGTCACAGTGCGCCAATATGTGGAATCGAACGGGGCGACCGTTAAACAGTTCATCCGCTATGAAGTCGGTGAAGGGCTTGAAAAGCGCCAAGACAATTTCGCTGAAGAAGTCATGAGCCAAGTCAGAAAGCAGTGACGGACCGCAACAGGGAACACGCGCGTGTTCCCTGTTTTTCAAAGCGATTTGCATCATGGAGGTCGGACATGGAACAGCCAAAATATCGACGTGTCGTATTAAAATTAAGCGGGGAAGCGCTCGCCGGAAAGCAAGGGTTTGGCATTCAGCCGGCGGTGATCCAGTCGATCGCCAGACAAGTGAAAGAAGTGGCTGAGCTTGGCGTGGAAATCGCCATCGTGGTCGGCGGCGGCAACATTTGGCGCGGAAAAACGGGAAGCGAAATGGGGATGGACCGGGCGACAGCCGATTATATGGGGATGTTGGCGACGGTGATGAACTCGCTTGCCCTGCAGGACAGCCTCGAGCAGCTCGGCGTCGAGACGCGGGTGCAGACGTCGATTGAAATGCGGCAAGTCGCCGAGCCGTACATCCGCCGGCGGGCGATCCGCCATCTTGAGAAAAAGCGGGTCGTCATTTTTGCTGCCGGCACGGGCAACCCGTATTTTTCGACCGATACGACGGCGGCCTTGCGGGCGGCGGAAATTGAAGCGGACGTCATTTTAATGGCGAAAAACAACGTCGACGGCGTCTACAGCGCCGATCCGAACGTTGACGCCAACGCTGTTAAGTACGACGAGCTGTCGTACTTGGACGTCATCAAGCAAGGGCTTGGCGTCATGGATTCGACTGCTTCATCGCTTTGCATGGACAACAACATTCCGCTTATCGTCTTTTCAATCATGGAAGAAGGCAACATTAAACGCGCTGTCTTAGGCGAAAACATCGGAACGATCGTAAGGGGGAAATAACGATGGCAAAGCAAGTGATTCAACAGGCGAAAGAAAAAATGGATAAGGCCGTGCAAGCATTCACCCGCGAGCTGGCAAGCATTCGCGCCGGACGGGCGAACGCCGGGCTGCTCGAAAAAGTGACGGTTGATTATTACGGCGTCCAAACGCCGATCAACCAGCTTGCTTCGATCAGCGTGCCGGAAGCGCGCCTGCTCGTCATCCAGCCGTACGACAAATCGGTCATCAAAGAGATGGAAAAAGCGATTTTAGCATCGGATTTAGGGTTGACGCCATCAAACGACGGATCGGTCATCCGCCTTGTCATTCCGCCGTTGACGGAAGAGCGGCGCCGCGAGCTGGCCAAGCTTGTCAAAAAATATTCAGAAGATGCGAAAGTCGCGGTTCGCAACATCCGCCGCGACGCGAACGACGAGCTGAAAAAGCTCGAGAAAAACGGCGAAATTACGGAAGACGAACTTCGCAGCTACACTGATGATGTGCAAAAACTGACCGATGACCATATCGCCAAAATCGACGCCATCACAAAAGAGAAAGAGAAAGAAGTTATGGAAGTATAGGCAAAACGATGCAAACCCTCTATGTTGATGGAGGGTTTTTTTGCTATAATGGAAAGGCAAAACACGATCCCGGAGGACTCGTATGTTTAATAAAATCCGAAAAGCGAAGCGGGAAGATGCCCCGCTGACAAAAGAGGATGTGCTTGACCATCCGATTCCGAACCATGTTGCCATCATTATGGATGGGAACGGGAGATGGGCAAAAAAACGGGCGCTGCCGAGGGTGGCCGGCCATTACGAAGGCATGCAAGTCGTGCGCAAAATCACCCGTTTTGCCAATGAGCTTGGGATCGAAATTTTATCGCTTTACGCGTTTTCGACGGAAAACTGGAAACGGCCGAAAACGGAAGTCGACTATTTAATGAAGCTGCCGGAACAGTTTTTGACGACGTTTCTTCCCGAGCTCGTCGCCGAAAATGTCAAAGTCCAAGTGATCGGTCATACGGAGGCGTTGCCCGATCATACGCGCCGGGCAGTTGAGCAAGCGATTCACGAAACGAGCGGCAACACCGGCTTAATTTTAAACTTTGCGCTCAATTACGGAAGCCGGGCGGAGATTGCCGCCGCTGTAAAGCGGATCGCTGAGGATGTCGAGCGCGGGGTGCTCGCGCCGGACGATATTACGGAGCCGCTCATTTCCTCATACTTGATGACGAACGGCCTGAAAGATCCGGACTTGCTCATTCGCACAAGCGGAGAGATCCGCCTGAGCAATTTCATGCTTTGGCAATTGGCGTATACGGAACTTTGGTTTACGGATGTCTTATGGCCGGATTTTACGGAGCAACATTTTCTAGAGGCGATCGCTGCCTACCAGCGCCGCGACCGCCGGTTTGGAGGGGTGTCAGCGCGATGAAGCAGCGAATCATCACCGGAGTCATAGCGGCGGCGCTCTTTTTGCCGATTGTTATTTTTGGCGGATTTCCGTTTATAATAGTAACATATATATTGGCCACGGTCGGACTGTTTGAGCTGCTGCGGATGAAAGGGATGTCCCCGTTGTCTTTCGCTGGGGCCGCCGGGTTTGCCGCCCTTTGGCTCCTGCTTGTTCCCGCTCTTTACGGCCAAGAATGGCTGGCGTCCGGGACGACAAAGTTCGGTGTGCTGGCCGCGCTCGCTTTTTTGCTGCTTGTCGGCACCGTCGTGACAAAAAATGCGCTGACGTTTGATGAGGCAGCATTTGTCGTGCTGGCGGTTTTGTATGTTGGCGTCGGGTTTTTCTGCTTCGCCGCGATCCGCTTGGCCGGCTTGGCGTACTTCGTCTACGCGCTGTTTGTCATTTGGGCGACCGACATCGGAGCGTATTTTCTCGGCCGCGCGTTCGGCCGGCGCAAGCTATGGCCGGAAATCAGCCCGAATAAGACAGTCGAAGGCGCCATTGGCGGCGTCGTCTGCGCTGTTGTCATCGCGGTCGTTTACGAATGGGCAGTCGGCCCGTTCGGCAGCCTTGGCGCAGCTGTGGGGATTGCGCTTTTGCTTTCGATGTTCGGCCAGCTTGGCGACTTGGTCGAGTCCGCTTTCAAACGCCATTACGGCGTGAAGGATTCGGGGGCGATTTTGCCGGGGCATGGCGGCATTTTGGACCGGTTTGACAGTCTGCTGTTTGTGCTGCCGCTCTTATACATATTCATCGAAGCAGTACGATAAGCGGATGAGGAGTGAAAATGTTGAAATATATTAGTATATTAGGGGCGAGCGGATCGATCGGCCAGCAAACGCTCGATGTCATGCGCGCTCATCCGGACAAGTTTCGTCTGGCGGCGGCATCGGTTGGGAAAAATGTGGAAGCGGCAAGAAAGCTGATTGCTGAGTTTTCCCCTGTTCTTGTCGCTGTCACCGACCGAGACGCTTACGAAGTGCTTCGCTGCGAGTACAGCGGGCGGACTGCAGTCGTGTACGGAGAGGAAGGGTTGGTGGAGGCGGCTATTTGCCCGCAGGCGGACGTCGTTGTCACCGCCGTCGTCGGCAGCGTCGGCCTCGTGCCGACATTAAAAGCGATTGAAGCCGGGAAGACGATCGCTCTCGCCAATAAAGAGACGCTTGTCGTTGCCGGGCATCTTGTCACGGCGGCAGCCAAGCGGCGTGGTGTGCCGCTGTTGCCGGTTGACAGCGAGCATTCCGCCATTTTTCAATGCTTGCAAGGGGAAAAGCGTGAACACGTGGAGAAGCTGATTCTGACCGCGTCGGGCGGGAGCTTTCGCGATCGGACGCGCGAAGAGCTCGCTCATGTGACGGTCGAAGAAGCGCTTCGCCATCCGAATTGGTCGATGGGGGCGAAAATTACGATTGATTCCGCCACAATGATGAACAAAGGGTTTGAAGTCATTGAAGCGCATTGGCTGTTTGGGCTGCCGTATGAGCGGATCGAGGTCGTGCTGCACCGAGAAAGCGTCATCCATTCGCTCGTCGAGTTTCGCGACACGAGCATCTTAGCCCAGTTGGGCACGCCGGATATGCGCATCCCGATTCAATACGCGCTCGCCTATCCGGAGCGGCTGCCGCTTGCGGCAGCCAAGCCGCTCGATTTGGCTGCGCTTGGGGCGCTCCATTTCGCCCCGGTCGATTTTGACCGTTACCGCTGCCTCCGCTTTGCCTATGAAGCTGGAAAACGCGGCGGCTCGCTGCCGACGGTGTTGAATGCCGCCAATGAGGAAGCGGTGGCGGCGTTTTTAGCCGGACGCATTCCGTTTTTGGCCATCGAGGAGTGGATCGAGCGCGCTCTTGAGCGCCATCAGCCGGTGGACGATCCGCAGCTTGAAGAGATTCGCGAAATTGACGCGGATGTGCGCGCTTATGTCCGCTCACTATTAGCATAAAGGTGGTTGAAACGTTGGAATCGATTATTTCGTTTATTGTTGTCTTCGGCGCTCTCGTCTTTTTTCACGAGCTCGGGCATTTGCTGCTGGCCAAACGGGCCGGCATTTTGTGCCGCGAGTTTGCCATCGGGTTCGGACCGAAAGTGTTTTCGTTTAAGAAAAGCGAAACGGTGTATACGATCCGGCTTTTGCCGCTTGGCGGTTTCGTCCGCATGGCCGGCGAAGACCCGGAAACGATCGAGCTGAAGCGCGGGCAAGTCGTCGGTCTTTTGCTTGACAGTGAAGGACGGGTGGAAAAAATCGTCCTCAACCATAAGGACGATTATCCGAACATTCGGGTCGTTGAGGTGGAAGACGCTGATTTGGAGCATGGCATGTATGTCACCGGCTATGCCGACGGCGAGCGGCTGGAGCGGTTTGCGGTGAAAGAACCGGCGTTTTTTGTCGTCGACCGCCAAGAAATTCAAATCGCCCCGTACCACCGCCAATTTGCGGCAAAAACGCTCGGGCAGCGGACGATGACGATTTTGGCCGGCCCGCTCGCCAACTTTCTATTGGCCGTCCTCGTCTTTATCATCATCGGCCTTTTGCAAGGCTACCCGGTCGATAAGCCGGTCATCGGCGAGCTGACGCCGGATGGAGCGGCGCGCGCGGCGGGGTTGAAGCAAGGGGATGAGGTCATCGCCATCAACGGCGAACGGATGGAAACGTGGACGGAAATCGTCAACACGATTCGCGCTCATCCAGAGGAGCCGCTGGAGTTTCAAATTGAGCGGAACGGGAAAGACATGAGCGTGACCGTCACCCCGGAAGCGAAAACGATTCAAGGGGAGACGATCGGCTTAATCGGCGTCTATCAGCCGATGGAAAAATCGGTGTTCGGCTCCGTAAAGCAAGGGCTGGTCGAGACGTATTACTGGACGAGGGAAATTGCAACAGGGCTCGTTCAATTGATCACCGGCCAGTTTCAGCTTGACATGCTGTCAGGCCCGGTCGGCATCGCTGTATCGACTGGCAAGGTGGCGGAGTCCGGGATCTACTACTTGATGAAATGGGGCGCGATTTTAAGCATCAACCTCGGGATTGTCAACTTGTTGCCATTGCCGGCGCTAGACGGCGGGCGGCTCCTCTTTTTCGCCATTGAAGCCGTGCGCGGCAAGCCGGTCGACCGGCAAAAAGAAGGAATGGTCCATTTTATCGGTTTCGCCTTGCTTATGTTGCTGATGCTTGTCGTCACATGGAACGACATTCAAAAATTTTTCCTATAAAGAGAGAGAATGAGGTGGCTGTGAATGAGACAAAGTCAAGCGTTTATTCCGACATTGCGCGAAGTGCCGGCGGACGCGGAAGTGAAAAGCCATCAGCTGCTGCTGCGGGCCGGCTTCATCCGCCAGAGCGCGAGCGGAGTCTACACGTTTTTGCCGCTCGGGCAACGCGTGCTGCAAAAGATTGAAGCGATCATCCGTGAGGAGATGAACCGCATCGGCGGCATGGAACTGCTGATGCCGGCGCTGCAGCCGGCCGAGCTTTGGCAGCAGTCCGGCCGTTGGTATTCGTACGGACCGGAGTTGATGCGCTTAAAAGACCGGCACGAGCGCGATTTCGCCCTTGGGCCGACGCATGAGGAAATGATCACGGCGATCGTCCGCGATGAAGTGAAAACGTACAAGCGGCTGCCGCTTGTGTTGTACCAAATCCAAACGAAATTCCGCGATGAAAAGCGCCCGCGCTTCGGACTGCTGCGCGGCCGTGAATTCATGATGAAAGACGCCTATTCGTTCCATACGTCAAAAGAAAGTTTGGATGAAACGTACAACGACATGTATAACGCCTATTCGAACATTTTCCGCCGCTGCGGCTTAAACTTCCGTGCTGTCATCGCGGATTCGGGGGCGATCGGCGGCAAAGATACGCACGAGTTCATGGTGCTCTCGGACATTGGCGAAGATACGATCGCCTATTCCGACGCGTCCGACTATGCCGCCAACATTGAAATGGCGCCGGTTGTGACCACGTACGAGAAAAGCAGCGAGCCGCCGGCCGAATTGAAAAAAGTGGCGACGCCGGGGCAAAAAACGATTGATGAAGTCGCTTCCTACTTACAAGTTTCGCCGGAGCGCTGCATCAAGTCGCTTTTGTTCAATGTCGATGGCCGGTACGTGCTTGTCCTTGTCCGCGGCGACCACGAGGCGAACGAGGTGAAAGTGAAAAATGTGCTCGACGCCACCGTCGTGGAGCTGGCGACGCCGGAAGAAACAGAACGGGTGATGGGGGCGCCGGTCGGCTCGCTCGGTCCGATCGGTGTCAGCGAAGCGGTCATGGTGATCGCGGACCATGCTGTTGCTGCCATCGTCAACGGTGTTTGCGGCGCGAATGAGGAAGGCTACCATTACATCGGCGTCAACCCGGACCGCGATTTTGCCGTCAGTCAATACGCCGACTTGCGCTTTGTCCAAGAGGGCGACCCGTCTCCGGACGGCAAAGGGACGATCCGCTTCGCCCGCGGCATTGAAGTCGGGCACGTGTTCAAGCTTGGCACGAAATACAGCGAGGCAATGAACGCCGTGTACTTGGATGAAAACGGCCAAACGAAGACGATGATCATGGGCTGCTACGGCATCGGCGTCTCCAGGCTGGTCGCGGCGATTGCCGAGCAGTTTGCCGATGAAAACGGGCTCGTCTGGCCGGCTTCGGTGGCGCCGTTTCATATCCATTTGCTGACGGCGAACGCGAAAAGCGACGAGCAGCGGGCGTTGGCGGAGGAATGGTACGAAAAATTGGGACAGGCAGGATTTGAAGTGTTATACGATGACCGCCCGGAGCGGGCCGGAGTCAAGTTTGCCGACAGCGATTTGATCGGCATTCCGGTTCGCGTCACCGTCGGCAAGCGGGCGGGCGAAGGCATCGTCGAAGTGAAAGTGCGAAAAACAGGCGAGACGTTTGACGTGCCGGTGGGCGAACTGACCGATACGGTGCGCCGCCTCTTGCAAGGGTGAACGAACGGCGCCGGCGAAAAAGAACGAGTTTCTTTTCCGTCGGCGCTTTTTGGCGTTTGTATGGTATGATTAGAAAGAGAAACGATTTCGTTGAGAGGGGAAATCATGGCCACGAAAGAACAAAAAGAGCGGTTTTTCGTTTTGCTTGAGCAACTGAAGATGACGTCGGATGAATGGATGCCGTATTTCCGTGATGCGTTCATTCACAAAGTCGTGATTGATAAAGAAGAAAAAAGCTGGCATTTCTATTTTCAGTTCGCCAACGTGCTGCCGGCCGAGGTGTACAAATCGTTTACGGACCGCTTGGCGGCTGCTTTCCGCCATATCGCTGCCATCCGGTATACGATTGATGTCGAATCGCCGCGCGTAACGGAAGACGATGTGCGGGCGTACTGGCCGCTTTGCCTCGCCGAGCTGCAAGAAGGCGTCTCGCCGCTTGTCGATTTGCTGAGCCGGCAGACGCCGGCGGTGAAAGGGAACAAGCTCATTGTCACCGCCCGCCACGAGGCGGAGGCGCTGGCCGTCAAACGGCGGTTTGCGCAAAAAATCGCTGCGATTTACGCGTCGTTCGGTTTTCCGCCGCTTCAGCTGGAAGTCGACGTGCAACCGGCTGAGCAGGAAATGGAGCAGTTTTTGGCGCAAAAGCAGCAAGAAGATGAAGAGCGGGCGTTGGCGGTGCTGACCGATATGGCAAAAGAAGAGGAAAAGGCAGCAGCCGCTTCTCCATCCGGACCGCTCGTCATCGGCTACCCGATCCGCGACGAGGAGCCAGTGCGTCCGCTTGAGACGATCGTTGAGGAAGAGCGGCGCGTTGTGGTGCAAGGGTATGTGTTTGACGCTGAGGTGAGCGAGCTCAAAAGCGGCCGCACGCTGTTGACCATGAAAATCACCGATTACACGAACTCGATTTTAGTCAAAATGTTCTCGCGCGACAAAGAGGACGCCGAGCTCATGAGCGGCGTCAAAAAAGGCATGTGGGTGAAAGTGCGCGGCAGCGTGCAAAACGACACATTCGTCCGCGATTTGGTCATCATCGCCAACGATTTGAACGAAATCGCTGCAAACGAACGGCAAGATACAGCGCCCGAAGGGGAAAAGAGGGTCGAGCTCCATTTGCATACCCCGATGAGCCAAATGGACGCGGTTACCTCGGTGACAAAACTCATCGAACAAGCGAAAAAATGGGGTCATCCGGCGATCGCCGTCACCGACCATGCCGTTGTTCAGTCGTTTCCGGAGGCCTACAGCGCGGCGAAAAAACACGGCATGAAGGTCATTTACGGCCTTGAGGCGTACATCGTCGACGATGGCGTGCCGATCGCCTACAATGAAACGCACCGCCGTCTTTCGGAGGAGACGTACGTCGTCTTTGACGTTGAAACGACCGGGCTGTCGGCTGTGTACAATACGATCATTGAGCTGGCGGCCGTCAAAATCAAAGACGGCGAGATCATCGACCGGTTTATGTCCTTTGCCAATCCGGGACATCCGCTGTCCGTGACGACGATGGAATTGACCGGAATCACGGACGAAATGGTGAAAGACGCTCCGCAGCCGGATGAGGTGCTGGCCCGTTTTGTTGACTGGATTGGCGATGCGACGCTTGTGGCCCATAACGCCAGCTTTGACATCGGGTTTTTAAACGCAGGCCTCGCCCGCATGGGACGCGGCAAGCTCGCCAATCCGGTCATTGACACGCTTGAACTCGCCCGCTTTTTGTATCCGGATTTGAAAAACCACCGGCTGAACACGCTTTGCAAAAAGTTCGACATTGAACTGACCCAGCACCACCGCGCCATCTACGACGCGGAGGCAACCGGGCATTTGCTTATGCGGCTATTGAAGGAAGCGGAAGAGCGCAGCATACTGTTTCATGACGAATTAAACAGCCGCACGCACAGCGATGCGTCGTACCGCCTGGCGCGCCCGTTCCATGCGACGCTGTTGGCGCAAAACGACATCGGGCTGAAAAACTTGTTCAAGCTCGTCTCGCTGTCGCACATCGATTATTTTCACCGCGTGCCGCGCATCCCGCGCTCCGTGCTGGTCAAGCATCGTGAAGGGCTGCTCGTTGGCTCGGGCTGCGACAAAGGCGAGCTGTTTGACAACTTGATCCAAAAGGCGCCGGAGGAAGTCGAAGACATCGCCCGCTTTTACGATTTTCTTGAGGTGCATCCGCCCGAGGTGTACAAGCCGCTCATTGAAATGGATTACGTCAAAGATGAAGAGATGATCCAAAACATCATCCGCAGCATCGTCGCCCTTGGCGAAAAGCTCAACATTCCGGTCGTCGCCACCGGCAACGTCCATTATTTAAATCCGGAGGACAAAATTTACCGGAAAATTTTAATCCATTCGCAAGGCGGGGCGAACCCGCTCAACCGGCATGAGCTGCCGGATGTGTATTTCCGCACGACGAACGAAATGCTGGATTGCTTCTCGTTTTTAGGGCCGGAAAAAGCGAAAGAAATCGTCGTCGACAACACACAAAAAATCGCTTCGTTAATCGGTGAAGTGAAGCCGATCAAGGATGAGCTGTACACGCCGCGCATCGAAGGGGCGGACGAGGAAATCAAGGAAATGAGCTACCGGCGGGCGAAAGAAATTTACGGAGACCCACTGCCGAAACTCGTTGAGGAGCGGCTTGAAAAAGAGCTGAAGAGCATTATCGGCCACGGATTTGCCGTCATTTACTTAATTTCGCATAAGCTCGTCAAAAAGTCGCTCGATGACGGCTACCTTGTCGGGTCGCGCGGCTCGGTCGGCTCATCGTTTGTCGCGACGATGACGGAAATTACCGAGGTGAACCCGCTGCCGCCGCATTACGTCTGCCCGAACTGCAAACATTCCGAGTTTTTTAATGACGGTTCAGTCGGCTCAGGGTTTGATTTGCCGGATCAAAACTGCCCGCGATGTGGAACGAAATACAAGAAAGACGGGCACGACATCCCGTTTGAGACGTTTCTCGGCTTTAAAGGCGACAAAGTGCCGGATATCGATTTGAACTTCTCCGGCGAGTACCAGCCGCGCGCCCACAACTATACGAAAGTGCTGTTTGGCGAAGACAACGTCTACCGCGCCGGGACGATCGGCACGGTCGCCGACAAAACGGCGTACGGATTTGTCAAAGCGTATGCGAGCGACCATAACTTAGAGCTGCGCGGCGCGGAAATCGACCGGCTCGCGGCCGGCTGCACCGGAGTGAAGCGGACGACTGGGCAGCACCCTGGAGGCATTATCGTCGTTCCCGATTATATGGAAATTTACGACTTTACGCCGATCCAATATCCAGCCGATGATACGTCATCGGAATGGCGGACGACCCATTTTGACTTCCACTCGATTCATGACAATTTATTGAAGCTCGATATTCTCGGGCACGACGATCCGACGGTCATTCGCATGCTGCAAGATTTAAGCGGCATCGATCCGAAAACGATCCCGACCGACGACCCGGACGTGATGGGCATTTTCAGCAGCACCGAGCCGCTTGGCGTTACGCCGGAGCAAATTATGTGCAACGTCGGCACGATCGGCATCCCGGAATTCGGCACGCGCTTTGTCCGGCAAATGCTCGAAGAAACGAAGCCGAAAACATTTTCCGAGCTCGTGCAAATTTCCGGTTTGTCGCACGGCACCGATGTATGGCTTGGCAACGCGCAAGAACTCATTCAAAATGGCACGTGCACGCTTTCTGAGGTGATCGGCTGCCGCGACGACATTATGGTCTATCTCATTTACCGCGGGCTTGAGCCGTCGCTGGCGTTTAAAATTATGGAATCGGTGCGCAAAGGGAAAGGATTGACGCCGGAATTTGAGGCGGAGATGCGCAAGCATAACGTGCCGGAATGGTACATCGACTCGTGCAAAAAAATCAAATACATGTTCCCGAAAGCGCACGCGGCGGCCTACGTGTTGATGGCGGTGCGCATCGCCTACTTTAAGGTGCACCATCCGCTTTTGTATTACGCGTCGTACTTTACGGTGCGGGCGGAGGACTTTGACCTTGACGCTATGATCAAAGGATCAGCCGCCATTCGCAAGCGGATTGAGGAAATCAACGCCAAAGGCATTCAGGCGACGGCGAAAGAGAAAAGCTTGCTCACGGTGCTGGAAGTGGCGCTGGAAATGTGCGAGCGCGGCTTTTCCTTTAAAAATATCGACTTGTACCGCTCGCAGGCGACCGAATTTGTCATTGACGGCAACTCGCTTATTCCGCCGTTTAACGCCATCCCGGGGCTCGGGACGAACGTGGCGCAAAACATTGTGCGCGCCCGCGAAGAAGGGGAGTTTTTGTCAAAAGAAGATTTGCAGCAGCGCGGCAAAGTGTCGAAAACGCTGCTTGAGTATCTCGAAAGCCGCGGCTGCCTCGACTCGCTTCCGGATCATAACCAGCTGTCCTTGTTCTGACGGACGGTTTTTCGTTGCAATATATTTCCCAATGTGTTATAGTTTTAGTGGAATTGGCAAAGATAATGGCAAGCAAAGAGTGGGGAAACCCACTCTTTCGTCTTGAATGAGCATCGGTCTTTCCGTCTTTCGTTCATTCCCCGCCTTGTGCAGGGGATTTTCTCATTATGCAGCATGCAGCCTTGCCCAGTAAGGAGGAACACGATGAGCAAAAAAGTGACAGAAACGGTTGAACAGCTTGTCGCGCCGATTTTGGACGAAATGGGGCTCGAGCTGGTGGACATCGAGTATGTGAAAGAAGGAAAAAACTGGTTTTTGCGCGTCTTTATTGATTCAGACACCGGCGTGGACATTGAACAGTGCGGCGTCGTCAGTGAAAGACTAAGCGAAAAGCTCGACGAGGTCGACCCGATTCCGCACAACTATTTTTTAGAAGTGTCATCGCCGGGAGCGGAGCGGCCGTTAAAAAATGAAAAAGATTTTGTAAGAGCAATTGGGAAAAATGTATATATCAAAACATACGAGCCGATTGCAGGAGAAAAGCAGTTTGAAGGGGAATTGACCGCTTTTGACGGGACGACCGTGATGCTGTCGGTCAAAGACCGCGGGCGGCAAAAAACGGTCGCCATTCCGTATGAAAAAGTGGCGAGCGCTAGATTAGCCGTCATTTTCTCTTAATGATAAAAGGGGGATTTTCGTTTCATGAACACGCAGTTGCTTGAGGCGTTAGCCGATCTGATGCGGGAAAAAGGCATCAGCAAAGAAGTGATTATGGAAGCCATTGAAGCGGCGCTCGTTTCCGCGTACAAGCGCAATTTCGGCCAAGCGCAAAACGTGCGCGTCGATTTAAATATGGAAACAGGGACGATCCGCGTGCTCGCCCGCAAAGACGTCGTCGAAGAGGTGACCGATCCGCGTCTTGAAATTTCGCTTGAGGAGGCGCAGCGGATCAATCCGAACTATCAAATCGGCGATGTCGTCGAATTGGAAGTGACGCCGCGCGATTTCGGGCGCATCGCTGCGCAAACAGCGAAACAAGTCGTGACCCAGCGCGTGCGCGAAGCGGAGCGGAGCATCATCTACGCCGAATTTGTCGACCGCGAAGAGGACATTATGACCGGCATCGTCCAGCGCATTGACCCGCGTTTTGTCTATGTCAGCCTCGGCAAGGCGGAGGCGCTTTTGCCGGCGAACGAACAAATGCCGAATGAAACGTACAAACCGCACGATCGGCTGAAAGTGTACATTACGAAAGTGGAAAAGACGACAAAAGGGCCGCAAATTTTCGTCTCCCGCACTCATCCGGGCTTGCTGAAGCGGCTGTTTGAGCTTGAGGTGCCGGAAATTTACGACGGGACGGTTGAAATCAAGTCGATCGCCCGCGAAGCCGGCGATCGTTCCAAAATTTCCGTCCATTCCGACAATCCGGAAGTCGATCCGGTTGGCGCCTGCGTCGGGCCAAAAGGGCAGCGCGTCCAGGCGATCGTCGACGAGCTGAACGGGGAAAAAATTGATATCGTCCGCTGGTCGGCCGACCCGGTGGAGTTTGTCGCCAATGCGTTAAGCCCAGCGAAAGTGCTGCGCGTCATCGTCAATGAAGAGCAAAGGGCGACGACCGTCATCGTTCCGGACTACCAGCTGTCGCTCGCCATCGGCAAACGCGGGCAAAACGCCCGTCTGGCGGCAAAATTGACCGGCTGGAAAATCGATATTAAAAGCGAGTCCGAGGCGCGGGACATGGGCATTGATCCGTATGCGCCATCCACTTCGCTTGATTTCAACGGCGCGGCGGCCGATAATGAAAATAGTGATGAGAACGTCCAATCATTCGATGCATCGGCGGAAATCGAGTGAGGGGGAATAGAAATGGCAGCGCAAAAGAAAATTCCGTTGCGCAAATGCGTCGTCACTGGAGAGATGAAGCCAAAGCGGGAAATGGTGCGCATCGTCCGCTCCAAAGAAGGAGAGGTGTCGATCGACCCGACCGGCAAAAAAGCGGGGCGGGGCGCGTATATTACCCTTGACCCGGATTGCATTTTACAGGCGAAAAAGAAAAATATTTTGGCCCGCCATTTAAAAGCCGACATCGCCGACTCGCTCTATGACGAGCTGCTTGCTTTGGCGAAAAAGGAGAAACAGGCAGGACAATGAAACAGAACCGCTGGGCATCGCTGTTAGGGTTGGCGCAGCGGGCCGGAAAAGTCGTTTCCGGAGAGGGACTTGTCGTCAAAGAAGTGCAACGGGGCAGGGCGCGGCTCGTGTTGCTTTCGGAAGATGCGTCGGCCAACACGGAAAAAAAAGTGACGGATAAATGTGCGTTTTATGGCGTCCCGCTTTGCAAAGTGCCGGACCGGTATGTGCTGGGCGGCGCGATTGGCAAAGACGCCCGCGTCGTCGTTGCCGTCACCGACGAAGGGTTCGCGCGCCAATTGCAAACGATGCTCGACCGATCTTTATGGGGGTGACTGTATGTCAAAAATGCGTGTGTACGAATATGCGAAAAAACAGAACGTGCCAAGCAAGGACGTTATTCATAAATTGAAAGAAATGAACATTGAAGTCAACAATCATATGGCCATGCTCGAGGCCGATGTCGTCGAAAAGCTTGACCATCAATACCGCCCAAAGGCCGAAAAGAAAACCGAAACCAAAAATGAAAAGAAAGCGGAAAAGAAAACCGACAAGCCGAAGCGGCCGACGCCGGCGAAGACGGCCGATTTCTCGGATGAGGAAATTTTTGACGATACAAAAGAAGCGGCCAAGCCGGCCAAGAAAAAAGGGGCGGTGAAAGGGAAAGAAACAAAACGAACGGAGGCGCAGCAGCAAGAAAAGAAAGCGTTCCAAGCGGCGAAGAAGAAAGGAAAAGGGCCGGCGAAAGGGAAAAAACAAGCGGCCCCGGCCGCGAAGCAGGTGCCGCAGCCGGCGAAAAAAGAAAAAGAGCTGCCGAAGAAAATTACGTTCGAGGGTTCGCTCACCGTGGCCGAGCTGGCGAAAAAATTGGGCCGCGAGCCGTCGGAAATTATTAAAAAGCTGTTTATGCTTGGCGTGATGGCGACGATCAACCAAGACTTGGACAAAGATGCGATCGAGCTCATCTGCTCCGACTACGGCGTTGAAGTGGAAGAAAAGGTGACCATTGACGAAACGAACTTTGAAGCGATTGAAATTGCCGATGCTCCGGAAGACCTGGTTGAACGGCCGCCGGTTGTCACGATCATGGGGCACGTCGACCATGGGAA
The DNA here is from genome assembly GCF_013096875.1 of Geobacillus sp. DSP4a. Lineage (NCBI taxonomy): Bacteria > Bacillati > Bacillota > Bacilli > Caryophanales > Anoxybacillaceae > Geobacillus > Geobacillus sp. DSP4a. The sequence continues at coordinate 228,734 of NZ_SDLD01000001.1, forward strand.
AACGACGCTTCTTGATGCGATCCGCCATTCGAAAGTGACCGAGCAAGAAGCGGGCGGCATTACGCAGCACATCGGCGCTTACCAAGTCACCGTCAATGACAAAAAAATTACGTTCCTCGATACACCAGGCCATGAAGCGTTTACGACGATGCGGGCGCGCGGCGCGCAAGTGACCGATATCGTCATCCTTGTCGTCGCGGCCGATGACGGGGTCATGCCGCAGACGGTCGAGGCGATCAACCATGCCAAGGCGGCAAACGTGCCGATCATCGTCGCCATTAACAAAATGGATAAACCGGAAGCGAACCCGGACCGCGTCATGCAAGAGTTGATGGAGTACAACCTCGTTCCGGAAGAATGGGGCGGCGATACGATTTTCTGCAAGCTGTCGGCGAAAACGAAAGAGGGCCTCGATCATCTGTTGGAAATGATTTTGCTTGTCAGCGAGATGGAAGAATTAAAAGCCAATCCGAACCGGCGCGCGGTCGGAACGGTCATTGAAGCGAAGCTCGACAAAGGGCGCGGCCCGGTGGCGACGCTGCTCGTTCAAACCGGCACGCTCAAAGTCGGCGATCCGATCGTCGTCGGCACGACGTACGGGCGTGTGCGGGCGATGGTCAATGACAGCGGGCGGCGCGTCAAGGAAGCGGGGCCGTCGATGCCGGTGGAAATTACCGGGCTGCACGACGTGCCGCAAGCCGGCGACCGTTTCATGGTGTTTGAGGATGAGAAAAAGGCGCGGCAAATCGGGGAAGCGCGGGCGCAGCGGCAGCTGCAGGAGCAGCGGAGCGTGAAAACGCGCGTCAGCCTCGACGATTTGTTCGAACAAATCAAGCAAGGCGAAATGAAAGAGCTGAACTTGATCGTCAAAGCCGATGTTCAAGGATCGGTTGAGGCGCTGGTTGCCGCCTTGCAAAAAATCGATGTCGAAGGCGTGCGGGTGAAAATCATCCATGCGGCGGTCGGCGCCATCACCGAATCGGATATTTCACTGGCGACGGCATCGAACGCTATCGTCATTGGCTTTAACGTCCGCCCGGATGCGAATGCGAAGCGCGCCGCTGAATCGGAAAAAGTCGACATCCGCCTCCATCGCATCATTTACAACGTCATTGAGGAAATTGAAGCGGCGATGAAAGGGATGCTCGACCCGGAATACGAAGAGAAAGTCATCGGCCAAGCGGAAGTGCGGCAAACGTTCAAAGTGTCCAAAGTTGGCACGATCGCCGGCTGCTATGTCACCGACGGCAAAATCACCCGCGACAGCAAAGTGCGCCTCATCCGCCAAGGCATCGTCGTGTACGAAGGCGAAATCGATTCGCTCAAACGGTATAAAGACGATGTGCGCGAAGTGGCGCAAGGATATGAGTGCGGCTTGACGATCAAAAACTTCAATGACATTAAAGAAGGGGACGTTATTGAAGCGTACGTCATGCAGGAAGTGGCTCGGGCATGATCGGCTTTGCCGCATGCGAATGTCTCATTTATAACGCCCGCTCGCTGAAGGACAAACGGGCCGTCCTGCAGCGGGTGCTGACAAGGATTCGGCAAAAGTACAACGTCTCTGTGGCTGAACTCGATTATCAAGACGCATGGCAGCGGGCGAAAATCGGCCTTGTCGCCATCGCGTCGAGCCGAATGGCGGCTGAGCGGGAACTCGAGCGGGCCTTGGCCTTGATCGATTCGTTCCCCGAGTTGGAGCGGGCGTCCACATCATTTGAGTGGTTGTAAACCGAGGTGATGGATGATGAACATACGGGCAACTCGCGTTGGCGAGCAAATGAAAAAAGAGTTGAGCGACATTATCGGCCGCAAGCTGAAAGATCCGCGCATCGGTTTCGTCACCGTCACCGATGTGCGCGTCACCGGCGATTTGCAGCAAGCGAAAGTGTACATTAGCGTCTTAGGCGATGACGAGCAGCGGGAGAACACGCTGAAAGCACTGGAAAAGGCGAAAGGATTCATCCGTTCGGAAATCGGGCAGCGCATTCGCCTGCGCAAAACGCCGGAAATTTTGTTTGAGATCGATGAAACGATGGAATACGGCAGCCGCATTGAGCGGCTGATCCGCGAAATTTCCGACGGCGACCGCCGCCGGCCGGAAGAGGCGGAGGATGGTCCAAACAATGGATAGACGAACCGTCTATCCATTTCCGTTGCGCGAGTATAGACAGGGAAAGGGTGCGCCGATGGACGGGGTATTGCTGCTCAACAAACCAAAAGGAATAACGTCGCACGACTGTGTGGCAAAGGTGCGCCGCCTGCTTGGGGTAAAAAAAGTCGGCCATACCGGCACGCTCGATCCAAACGTGTCCGGCGTCCTGCCGCTTTGCCTTGGCAAAGCGACGCGCATTGCGGAATTTCTTACCGGAGCGACGAAAACGTACGAGGGGGAAGTGACGCTCGGCGCAGCGACGACGACCGAAGACGCCGACGGTGACGTCGTTGCCGTCCGGCCGGTCGAGCGGCCGATTGCGCGGGTGGAAATCGAAGCCGTTTTCCGCCGCCTTATCGGGGAAATCGAGCAAACGCCGCCCATGTATTCGGCGGTGAAAGTCGGCGGCAAAAAGCTGTATGAATATGCGCGCGCCGGCATTGAGGTGGAGCGCCCGACGCGGCGCGTGACGATTTACGAGCTCGAGCTGCTCGATGATCGCGAGCAGTTTGTCGGGGAGACGGTGTCATTTCGCTTCCGCGTCACATGCAGCAAAGGCACGTATGTCCGCACGCTCGCAGTGACGGTCGGCGAGCAGCTCGGCTATCCGGCTCATATGTCCGATCTCATCCGCACAGCGTCCGGCCCGTTTCGGCTTGAAGATTGTGTGACGCTTGAAGAAGTCGAGCGCCGGGCGGCCGACGGAACGGCCGCCGCCTTGCTCATTCCGATCGAGCAAGCGCTTTTTCATTTGCCGAAATATGAAATCAATGATAAAGTAGCAGAGAAAGTAAAAAACGGGGCGCTGCTCCGGCTTCCCGCCTTTTTGCATGCGCTTGACGGGCCGGTCGTGCTCGTGACGCCCGAGCGGGAGGCGCTGGCCCTGTATGTAAAGCATCCGGCGCGCCCGGGCTTGATGAAACCGCTCAAAGTGTTTCGTTGACGCCGGGCGAAGCGCGGAAAAAAAGTAAGGTGGGTTATGGACATGGAAACGATATTTCTTTCGCATCCGCATCGCTTTGAGCGCCAGGCGCTTCCCCCGACGGTGATGGCGCTCGGCTATTTTGACGGCATTCACCTTGGCCACCAAAAAGTGATCCGGACGGCGGTCGAGATTGCGAATGAACGCGGATACGAAAGCGCGGTGATGACGTTTCATCCTCATCCGTCCGTCGTGCTTGGCAAACAACCTGAGCTTCGTCTCATTACCCCGCTTAACAAAAAAGAGCAGTTGGTTGCGGCGCTTGGCGTGAATCGACTGTATATCGTCGAATTTACACCGGCGTTCGCCAACCTGCCGCCGGAGCAGTTTGCCGATCAATATTTGGATGGGCTTCATGTCAAGCACGTCGTCGCCGGTTTTGATTTCACTTATGGCCGGTTCGGAAAAGGGACGATGGAGACGATGCCGCTTCATGCGCGCGGCCGCTTTGGGCAAACCGTTGTTCCAAAGCTGGCCGTCGACGGGGAAAAGGTGAGTTCGACAAGGGTGCGGAAGCTCATTGAAGAAGGGGCGGTCGATCAGCTCCCCCGCCTCCTCGGCCGTTTTTATGACATCGAAGGGACGGTTGTCGCCGGGGAGCAGCGCGGGCGGACGATCGGGTTCCCGACGGCCAACATTGCGTTAAATGGCGACTACCTATTGCCGGCGGTCGGCGTTTACGCCGTCAAAGCGACCGTTGGCGGCCGGACGTACGAAGGGGTGGCGAACATCGGCTACAAACCGACGTTCCATGCGGCGCGCGAAGGGTTGCCGAGCGTGGAAGTGCATTTGTTTGCGTTCGCGCGCGACATTTACGGGGAAACGGTGACGGTTGAGTGGCACCGCCGCCTGCGGAGCGAGCGCAAGTTTGCCGGCGTCGCCGAGCTGGCGGCGCAAATTGCCCGCGACAAGGAAGAAGCAAAACAGTATTTCCGGCGTTTGGACGAAAAGACTTGCATTTTGCCGGAAAAAGAGGTATTCTAATCAATGTATGCGAACCGTTGCTTGGCCAGGCGACTCACCGACGCCCGCTCGGCAACCGGGGATCGAAGACTAGGGAGGTGAACCATGATGGCATTGACGCAAGAGCGCAAACGCGAAATCATCGAACAATTCAAAGTCCATGAGAACGACACCGGTTCTCCGGAAGTGCAAATTGCGATTTTGACAGAGCAAATCAACAATTTGAATGAGCATTTGCGCGTCCATAAAAAAGACCATCATTCTCGGCGCGGCCTGCTGAAAATGGTCGGGAAACGCCGCCGGCTGTTGGCCTACTTGCGCAATAAAGATGTGGCGCGCTACCGTGAAATAGTTGAGAAACTTGGATTACGTCGATAAAAAAGCGGGAGCATTCCCGCTTTTTTGCTAGTTTATAGGCGCCGTTTGCGCGGCGATGATACAATAGCGCCAATTCGTCTATACTAATCATCAGCAGATCCCTTATTTTTGTACATAGAGAGGAGTACTCGTCTGTATGGAACAAGAGAAACGCGTGTTTTCCATCGATGTGGCTGGACGCCCGCTCGTCATTGAAACCGGCGAACTGGCAAAACAGGCGAACGGGGCGGCGCTCGTCCGCTACGGCGATACGGTGGTGCTGAGCACGGCCACCGCATCGCGGGAAGCGAAAAATGTGGACTTTTTCCCGCTGACGGTCAACTACGAGGAGCGGCTGTACGCGGTCGGGAAAATTCCGGGCGGGTTTATTAAACGGGAAGGCCGCCCAAGCGAGAAAGCGATTTTGGCGAGCCGGCTCATCGACCGGCCGATCCGCCCGTTGTTTGCCGAAGGATTCCGCAACGAAGTGCAAGTCGTATCGATGGTCATGAGCGTCGACCAAGACTGCTCCCCGGAAGTGGCGGCGTTGATCGGTGCGTCTACGGCGTTGACGATTTCCGACATTCCGTTTGAAGGACCGATCGCCGGTGTCATCGTCGGCCGCGTCGATGGCCAGTTTGTCATCAATCCGACGGTCGAGCAGATGGAAAAAAGCGATCTGCATCTTGTCGTCGCTGGGACGAAAGATGCCATCAACATGGTCGAAGCCGGCGCGGATGAAGTGCCGGAAGAAGTGATGCTCGAAGCGATCATGTTCGGCCACGAAGAAGTCAAGCGGCTCATTGCTTTCCAAGAGGAAATTGCCGCCCAGGTCGGCAAAGAAAAAATGGAAGTCGTCTTGTATGAACCCGATCCTGAGTTGGAGGCGGAAATCCGCCAACTTGCGGAAGCAGATATTAAGCGGGCGGTGCAAGTGCCGGAAAAACTGGCGCGCGATGCTGCCATCGAGGATGTAAAAGCGGGCGTCATCGCCAAGTACGAAGCGGAAGAGGCGGATGAAGAGAAGCTGAAGCAAGTGCAGGAAATTTTGCACAAGCTTGTGAAAGAAGAAGTGCGCCGTTTGATTACAGTTGAGAAAATCCGTCCGGACGGGCGCAAAGTCGATGAAATCCGCCCGCTGTCGTCGGCGGTCGGCGTCTTGCCGCGCACGCACGGGTCGGGCTTGTTTACGCGCGGCCAAACGCAAGTGTTGAGCGTTTGTACGCTCGGGGCGCTCGGCGATGTACAAATTTTGGACGGGCTTGATTTGGAAGAATCGAAACGGTTCATGCATCATTACAACTTCCCGCCGTTTTCCGTCGGCGAAACCGGGCCGATGCGCGGGCCGGGGCGGCGCGAAATCGGACACGGCGCGCTTGGGGAGCGGGCGTTGGAGCCGGTCGTGCCGTCGGAGCGCGAGTTTCCGTACACGATCCGCCTCGTTTCGGAAGTGCTCGAGTCAAACGGATCGACATCGCAGGCGAGCATTTGCGCGAGCACACTGGCGATGATGGATGCCGGGGTGCCGATTAAAGCGCCGGTCGCCGGCATTGCCATGGGGCTGGTGAAACAAGACGATCATTACACAATTTTGACCGACATTCAAGGCATTGAAGACCATCTCGGCGATATGGACTTCAAAGTCGCCGGCACGAGAAAAGGCGTCACCGCCCTGCAAATGGACATTAAAATTAAAGGGCTGACGCGCGACATTTTGGAAGAGGCGCTCATGCAGGCGCGCAAAGGGCGCTTGGAAATTTTGGACCATATGATGCAAACGCTCAGCGAGCCGCGCAAAGAGCTGTCCAAATATGCGCCGAAAATTTTGATCATGCACATCAATCCGGATAAAATCCGCGAGGTCATTGGGCCGAGCGGCAAACAAATCAATAAAATCATCGATGAAACCGGCGTGAAAATCGATATCGAGCAAGACGGCACGATTTTCATCTCCTCTGTCGATGAAGCGGCCAACCAAAAAGCAAAGCAAATCATCGAAGACATCGTCCGCGAAGTCGAAGTGGGGAAAGTGTATTTGGGCAAGGTGAAACGGATCGAAAAATTCGGCGCGTTCGTCGAGCTGTTCAACGGCAAGGACGGGCTCGTCCACATTTCCGAGCTGGCCGAGGAGCGGGTCGGCAAAGTGGAAGACGTCGTGTCGATCGGCGATGAAATTTTGGTGAAGGTGACCGAAATCGATAAACAAGGGCGCGTCAACTTGTCGCACAAAGCGGTGTTGCGCGAGCAGCGCGGCATTGCCGAGCCGCCGCGGGAAAAACGCGGAAGACGGCCGGAGCGCCAACGCATGAAGCCTTAGGAATTTGTTTCTTAAGGCTCTTTTGCTATGTTCTAACTTGTCTCCCGTAGACATATGGTTGTAGTAGTGAAAAAGGAGGGGGACAAGGGTGAACAACGGCTATGCCCGATACATGGCGCTAGCGGTCATGTTTCTCATCGCTTGGATGGCGGTTCAGTGGCCTCCGGTCGGCGGCTACATCGAGAGCTGGCGCCCGGCGGAAATGACCGCCATGAAAGAACGCGACAAACTGTACGAGACGATTGTCAAGCAGGCGAAGCAATACGAAATTCCCGCCCAGGATGCGGTCATTGATAAAGTGTGGAAGGCGACGCCGGGGTACAACGGGCTCGCTGTCGATATTGACGCCTCTTATGAAAACATGAAGAAAACGGGAACGTTCGATGAACGAAAACTCGTGTTCCGCCAAGTGCCGCCGCGCGTTCATTTGGATGACTTGCCGCCGGCGCCGATCTATCGCGGCCACCCCGACAAACCGATGGTCTCGCTGCTCATCAACGTGGCCTGGGGGGAAGAATACATCCCCGATATGCTTGAGACGTTGAAAAAACACGGGGTGAAGGCGACGTTCTTTTTGGAAGGGCGATGGGTAAAAAACCATCCGGAGATGGCAAAAATGATAGCAGATGCCGGCCATGAAATCGGCAACCATTCCTACAGCCATCCGGATATGAAAACGCTCAGCAGCGAAGCGGTCCGCCGCGAACTGGAAAAGACGAATGAAGTCATTGAAGCGGCGACGTCGGTCAAATGCAAATGGTTTGCCCCGCCGAGCGGCAGCTACCGTGATGACGTCGTCAACATCGCCGCCGAGCTCGGCATGAAGACGATCATGTGGAGCGTTGATACAATTGATTGGCAAAAACCGTCGCCATCTGCTATAGTGAAACGGGTAACATCAAAAATCCATCCCGGCGCCATGATTTTGATGCATCCGACGATGCCGACGGCGGCCGCACTCGATGAGCTGATCGCCTCGATCAAGCGGAAAGGCTATGCCATCGGCAGCCTGACAGCCTTATTCGACGAGAAAAGACTGGCCAAAAAACAGGAGGAACATGGAGTTGATTAACAAGTACACGTGCAAAAACGGCGTGCGAATCGTGCTGGAGCAAATTCCGACTGTAAGGTCGGTGGCCATCGGCGTATGGATCGGCACAGGTTCGCGCAATGAGACGGAACAAAACAACGGCATTTCCCACTTTTTAGAGCACATGTTTTTTAAAGGGACGGCAACGCGCACGGCCCGGGACATCGCCGAAGCGTTTGACAGCATCGGCGGGCAAGTGAACGCCTTTACGTCGAAAGAGTATACGTGCTATTACGCCAAAGTGTTGGACGAACATGCACCGCTCGCGTTGGAAATGCTTGCCGATATGTTTTTTCACTCGACGTTCGTTGAGGATGAGCTGCAAAAAGAGCGGAACGTGGTGCTTGAGGAAATCAAAATGTACGAAGACACGCCGGATGACATCGTCCACGATTTGCTCGGCAAGGCATGCTATGCGGGTCATCCGCTCGGCTACCCGATTTTAGGCACGGAAGAGACGTTGCGCACGTTTACGGGGGACACGTTGCGCCAATATATGGCCGACTACTATACTCCGGATCGCGTTGTCGTTTCCGTTGCCGGCAATGTCGATGAGCGGTTTATCACTGAAGTCGAACGTTATTTCGGCTCGTTCACTGCGTCCCGCAAGCCCGCTCCGTCAGGGACGCCGACGTTTGCGCCGCAAAAGCTCGCGCGCAAAAAAGACACGGAGCAGGCGCACGTATGCATCGGGTTCAACGGCCTGCCGGTCGGCCACCCGGATGCGTATCCGCTTCTGATCCTCAACAATATTTTAGGCGGCAGCATGAGCAGCCGGCTGTTTCAAGAAGTGCGCGAACAGCGCGGATTGGCGTATTCGGTGTTCTCGTACCATTCCGCCTACCAAGACAGCGGCTTGCTCGCCATTTACGCCGGCACGGGGAGCAGCCAGCTTGACGTTTTGTTTGAAACGATCCAACGGACGCTGCGCCAGTTGAAAGAAGACGGTATTACGGAAAAAGAGCTGTATAACAGCAAAGAACAGATGAAAGGAAGCTTGATGCTTGGGCTTGAAAGCACGAACAGCCGCATGAGCCGCAACGGCAAAAACGAACTTCTTCTCGGCCGCCATCGGTCGCTTGACGAGATTATCGAGGAAATTGAAAGCGTCACGGTGGAAAAAGTGAATGAGCTGGCGCGCACCGTTTTTACCGATGATTACGCGCTCGCCTTAATCAGCCCGGATGGCGTGCTGCCGCGCCCGCTTCGATCGTAGCCGCCTGTCGGGCATAAAAAAAGCTAACGACCCGTTGTGAGGTTGTTAGCTTTTTTCGTTTGGCGCGCCCGTCATTCTTGTTCCGGAGCGTCGATCATCACCATATCGGCGCCGATTTTGCGAATATACTTCCACGGCACGCGAATTTCCTGCCCGTCTTTGCGAAACCCGAACCATTTTCCAGTCGGGATGAGCAACGCTTCGATTTGCCCTGTTTGCTCGTTGATTTCCAAATCCGTTTGCCCAAGCACCCCAAGCCGCTCCGCCCGCCGCACATCGACGATTTCTTTGCCGCTTAATTCACTCAGCCTCACGCTGATTCCCCCTTCCCCCTTCCCTCTTCCCTACTTCTATTGTAAGAAACGGGCGGGCAAAAAATGCTGCCCGCCAATGGCCTATTTTTCCGCCAAGAGCATTCACCTATATTTTTCTTCCAACATAAGATGGGAAAAGAAACGGAGCAGTTTGCCAGTAAAGAAGGTGACGAGGACATATGATGCTGACAGGAATGCATGTTGCCATCATCGGCGGCGATGCGCGGCAACTTGAAGTGATTCGCAAGCTTGTTGAACTGGACGCCAAATTGTCGCTTGTCGGCTTTGACCAGCTCGCCCACCATTTTACCGGGGCGACGAAGATGTCGATCGAGGAGGTCGATTTTGCCGACCTGGATGCGATCATTTTGCCGGTTCACGGCACGACATTGGATGGCAAGGTCAACAGCGTGTTTTCCCACGAGCCGATTCCGTTCACGGAAGAGATGGTGCAAAAAACAGCCAAGCGGTGCACCGTTTATTCCGGCATCAGCAACTCGTATTTAGACGAACTGATGAAAAAGACCGGGCGCAAATACATCCAGCTGTTTGAGCGCGATGATGTCGCCATTTACAACTCGATCCCAACCGCTGAAGGAACGGTGATGATGGTGATCCAGCACACCGATTTTACGATTCACGGTTCCCGCATCGCCGTTTTAGGATTGGGGCGCGTCGGCATGACCGTCGCCCGGACATTTGCCGCTTTGGGGGCAAAAGTGAAAGTCGGGGCGCGCCGGTCGGAACATTTGGCCCGCATTACGGAAATGGGGCTTGAACCGTTTCATTTAAATGATTTGGAAAAAGAAGTGCGCGATATCGACGTTTGTGTTAACACCGTCCCCCATTTGATTGTAACGGCGAGCGTCATCGCGAAAATGCCGGCCCATACGCTGATCATCGATTTGGCGTCAAAGCCGGGCGGCACCGATTTCCGCTATGCTGAAAAGCGCGGAGTGAAAGCCATCTTGGCGCCTGGGCTGCCGGGGGTCGTCGCGCCGAAAACGGCCGGACAAATTATCGCCAACGTCTTGGCGCAGCTTTTGTATCAAGATTTACAGAAACGGAAGGAGAATAAACAATGAGCGAAAAAAGCCTGAAGGGGAAGCGGATCGGCTTCGGCCTGACTGGATCGCACTGCACGTATGACGCTGTGTTCCCGGAAATTGAAAAACTCGTGAATGAAGGGGCGGAGGTGCTGCCAATCGTCACGTATACGGTGAAGACGACGAACACCCGGTTTGGCGAAGGGGAAGAGTGGGTGAAAAAACTCGAGCAATTGACCGGGAACGAGGTGATTGACACGATCGTCAAGGCTGAACCGCTCGGGCCGAAAATCCCGCTCGACTGCATGGTCATCGCGCCGCTGACCGGCAACTCGATGAGCAAGCTGGCAAACGCCATGACCGATTCACCGGTGTTGATGGCTGCCAAGGCGACGATGCGCAACCACCGCCCGGTCGTGCTCGGCATTTCCACGAATGACGCCCTCGGCCTAAACGGCGTCAATTTGATGATGCTGATGGCGGCGAAAAACATTTACTTCATCCCGTTTGGCCAAGATGCTCCGCACGCCAAACCGAACTCGATGGTGGCGCGCATGACGCTCCTGCATGACACTGTGCTTGCCGCCTTGGAAGGAAAGCAGCTGCAGCCAGTTGTGATCGAACGGTTCCGTTACAACGACTAACGGAGGGTGTGGAAAATCGACGTCGGACAGAAAAATTTTCTCTCGTCCACAGCGGAATGTGATAAAATAAAGACTATGAATTCATCTCTTTAGAGTGACGATGTGGAAGGAGAATGGCTGATGGCTGAAAAACAATACCATGTCGCTGTCGTCGGAGCCACGGGGGCAGTCGGACAACAAATGGTGCGGACGCTTGAAGACCGGAACTTCCCGGTCGGAACATTAACGTTGTTATCGTCAGAACGCTCGGCTGGCAAAAAAATGCGCTTCCGCGGCAGAGAGATTGAAGTGCAGGCCGCCGCGCCCGAGCGCTTTGATGGGGTTGATATCGCCTTATTCAGCGCTGGCGGCGCAGTGTCGAAAGCATTGGCGCCGGAGGCGGTTCGGCGCGGGGCGATTGTCATCGACAACACGAGCGCATTCCGGATGGAGGAAAACGTGCCGCTTGTCGTCCCGGAAGTGAACGAAAGCGATTTGACATGGCATAACGGCATCATCGCCAATCCGAACTGCTCGACGATTCAAATGGTCGTGGCGCTTGAGCCGATTCGGAAGGCGTTCGGCTTATCCCGCGTCATCGTTTCCACGTACCAGGCCGTCTCGGGAGCAGGGGCGCAGGCGATTGAAGAGCTGTACGAGCAGACGAAAGCGGTGCTTGACAATAAGCCGTTCGAGGCAACCATTTTGCCGGTCAAATCGGACCGGAAGCATTACCCAATCGCGTTTAACGCCATTCCGCAAATCGATAAGTTTCAAGATAACGGGTTTACGTTCGAAGAGATGAAAATGATCAACGAAACGAAAAAAATCATGCATATGCCCGAGCTGAGCGTCGCGGCGACGTGCGTACGCATTCCGGTGGCGAGCGGGCATTCGGAGTCGGTGTATATCGAGATCGAGCAAGACGGCGTCACGGCTGCCGATTTGCAAGCGGTGCTGCGCGAGGCGCCGGGCGTCGTTCTCCAAGACGATCCGAGCGAACAGCTGTATCCGATGCCGGCCAACTGCGTCGGCCAATACGACGTCTTTGTCGGCCGCATCCGCCGCGATTTGGACAACAGCCGCGCCTTTCATTTATGGATTGTTGCCGACAACTTGCTAAAAGGGGCTGCTTCAAATTCCGTGCAAATTGCCGAAAGTTTGCTGAAGCTCGGGCTCATTTAACGAGTATCGAGGTGTTATCATGAAAATCATTGTTCAAAAGTTCGGCGGCACGTCCGTCCGCGACGAACGCGGGCGAAACTTGGCGCGCCGCCATATTGAAAACGCGCTTGAAGATGGGTACAAAGTCGTCGCCGTTGTATCAGCGATGGGCCGCCAAGGCGATCCGTATGCGACCGACACGCTTCTTGGCTTGATCGGCGGAGCCCGTCACCATGTGACGAAGCGCGAGCAAGATATGCTTATGGCGTGCGGGGAAATCATTTCGAGCGTCGTGTTCAGCAACTTGCTGAACGAACACGGCATCAAGGCGACGGCGTTTACCGGCGCGCAAGCCGGATTTCGCACGACCAGTGATCATACGAACGCCAAAATTGTTGAAATGCGCTGCGAACGGTTGCTTGAAGCGCTTCGGGAATACGACGTCGTCGTCGTCGCCGGCTTTCAAGGCATGGCGGAAAACGGAGACATCACAACGCTCGGGCGCGGCGGGAGCGATACATCGGCCGCGGCGCTCGGCGCGGCGCTAAACGCCGAGTGGGTTGACATTTTTACCGATGTCGATGGCGTGATGACGGCCGACCCGCGTATTGTCGAAAATGCTCGGCCGTTGGAAGTTGTCACCTATACGGAAATTTGCAATATGGCGTACCAAGGGGCGAAAGTGATCCATCCGCGCGCGGTGGAAATCGCCATGCAGGCGAAAGTACCGCTGCGCATCCGTTCAACGTATTCCGATGGGCCAGGGACGCTCGTTGCGTCATCGGTGCGCGGTCAAAGAGGAAGCGATGTGAAAGAGCGTCTCGTCACGGGCATTACGTACGTCGCCAATGTGACGCAAATGAAAGTGTTGGCAAAAGAAGGGCATTATGAACTGCAGTCGGATGTATTTCAGGCGATGGCTCACGAAGGAATCAGCGTCGACTTTATCAACATTTCACCGTACGGCGTCGTCTATACGGTGAGCGGAGATATGACGGAAAAAGCGATAGCCGCTTTGCGCCGCATTGGCTATGATCCGGTTGTGACGCCCCGCTGCGCCAAAGTGTCGGTCGTTGGCGCCGGCATTGCCGGTGTGCCAGGAGTAACGGCCAAAATCGTCACCGCTCTATCGGAGCAAGGCATTCAAATTTTGCAATCGGCAGACAGCCATACGACCATTTGGGTATTAGTCAAACAAGACGATATGGAAAAGGCCGTCAATGCCTTGCACGACGCCTTTTGCTTGTCCGAGGCCGAACAGGACGAATGATCAACCGATTTGAAAATGAGGAGTGAAAACCGTGGTTCAGTTCGGGAATGTCGTCACTGCGATGGTCACTCCCTTTGACCGAAAAGGAAACTTAGATTTAGCGAAAACGACAGAACTCGTCAACTATTTGCTTGACAACGGCACGGATGCGCTTGTTGTCGCAGGCACGACCGGCGAATCGCCGACGTTGACGACGGAAGAGAAAGTCGCACTGTTCCGCCATGTCGTTTCCGTCGTCAATGGCCGCGTGCCGGTTATTGCTGGGACGGGAACGAACAATACGCGCGCCTCGATCCAGCTGACGAAACGGGCGGAAGAAGCAGGCGTCGACGCTGTCATGCTTGTGGCGCCATATTACAACAAACCGAATCAAGAAGGGCTGTATCAGCATTTTAAAGCGATCGCTGAGAGCACGCCGCTGCCGGTCATGTTGTACAACGTGCCGGGGCGCACGTCGGTCAACCTCGCTCCTGAGACCGTCATTCGGCTGGCAGCGATTCCGAATATTGTCGCGGTCAAAGAAGCCGGCGGCAATTTAGAAGCGATGGCGGAAATCATTGAACGCACGCCGGACGATTTTCAACTGTATAGCGGCGATGACAGCTTGACGCTGCCGGTGTTGGCGATCGGCGGCGCCGGCGTGGTTTCTGTTGCATCGCACATCATCGGCAACGAAATGCAACAAATGATTCGTGCGTTCCAGGCCGGCGACCATCAAGCCGCCGCCGCGTTGCACCGGAAATGGCTGCCGCTCATGAAAGGGCTGTTCGCTGCGCCGAGCCCGGTGCCGGTGAAAACCGCCCTGCAGTTGCGCGGCTTGGATGTCGGCTCGGTGCGCCTTCCGCTCGTTCCGCTCACCGAGCAGGAGCGAAACGAGCTCAGCCGTCTGCTTGATGCTTGATGGCCATATCCGTGCAGCAAATGACCCCAGCGTCGGTTCGGACGTTGGGGCTTTTTTGTCGAGACGGTGAAATGCGCCGGCTCGTTCATGAACCATCTTGTGTTTTTTGGCATCAATTCGTTATAATAAAGGCAAGTGACTTTGAGCGGGTTAGCATCACAATTGGGAGGACGCAGCCTTGAAATCCAAAATAAAGCCAGTAGAGAAAATACGCATTTTTGCCCTTGGGGGAGTCGGGGAAATCGGCAAAAACATGTATGTCGTCGAATTGGACGAGGACATTTTCGTCCTCGATGCCGGGGTGATGTTCCCGGAAGATGAGATGTTTGGCATTGACAAAGTCATCCCGGACATTGCCTACTTAATTGAACGGCAGCACCGCATTCAGGCGATTTTTCTCACTCACGGGCATGAGGAGCATATGGGAGCGATCGCCTACGTGCTCAAGCAGCTGTCTGTGCCAGTCTACGGGACGAAGCTGACGCTCGGGTTGGCGGAAGCGATTTTAAAAGAGCAAGGCATTGCAAACGCCAAACTGAATGAAATTCATCCTGACGCTGAACTGCTGTTTGACAAAGCAAAAGTGACGTTTTTCCGCACGATCCACAGCATCCCCGATTCCATCGGCATCAGCCTGCATACATCGCAAGGGGCGATCGTGTACACGAGCGATTTTAAATTTGACCAGACGCCGTATGGCAATAATCGCGCCGACTTGGGGAAAATGGCGCAAATCGGCGAACAAGGGGTGCTTTGTCTTTTGTCGGACAGCACGAATGCCGAGCGTCCGGGCTACAGCGGCTCTGATACAGCCGTCGCCCATGAGATTGCAGATGTGATCGGCCACGCGAAAGGGCGCGTGTTTGTCGCCTGCTATGCCTCGAACATTACGCGCATCCAACAAGTGCTTTACGCCGCCAAGCAGTACGGGCGCAAGGTGGCGGTGATCGGCAAAACGCTGCATAAAATTATGGACATCGCCGTCCGCCTCGGTTATTTGCATCTGCCGGATAAGGTGACGATTTCTGCCTACGACTTGGACCGCTATGGGGATGATGAACTCGTCATTTTGACGACCGGGGGTCATGGCGAGCCGATGAGCGCGCTTTGGCGCATGGCGCGGCAGGCGAACAAGCAGGTGAACATTAAAGAAGGAGACACCGTCATCGTCGCTGCTTCTGTCATGCCGGGGTATGAGCTTGGGTTTTCGAAAACGATCGACGCCCTATACCGGGCTGGGGCGAACGTCATTTACCACAATCGGCAAGTGCACGTGTCCGGGCACGGCTGCCAAGAAGAGCTTAAGCTCATGCTTAATTTGATGAAGCCGAAATATTTCATCCCGGTGCATGGGGAGTACCGAATGCAAAAGGCGCACGCCCGGTTGGCGAAGGCGGTCGGCATCTCGGAAGAGCGGACGTTTTTGCTTGACAAAGGTGAAGTGGTCGAATTTCGCGGCGGAGCCGCCCGCCCTGGCGGTAAAGTGCCGTACGGCAACATTTTAATCGATGGCCTCGGCATCGGCGACGTCGGCAACATTGTGTTGCGCGACAGGCGTTTGTTGTCGCAGGACGGCATTTTGATCGCCGTGGTGACACTAAACAAAGAAGCGAAAACGATTGCTGCTGGACCGGAAATCATCTCGCGCGGATTCGTTTATATGCGCGAGGCGGAGACGCTGTTGGAAGAGGCTGAGCAAATGGTGGCGGAGATCATTAAGCGCTGTCTGGAATCATACATGCTGGAATGGTCATCGTTAAAGGCGAACATTCGCGAGGCGCTAAGCCAGTTTTTGTTTGAGAAAACGAAGCGAAAGCCGATGATTTTGCCGATTATTATGGAGGTATAACGCAATCATGCTCAAAGTCCAAGGGAAATGCTGGAAACGGTGAACCGTTGCCGGCATTTTTCTTTTTCTTTTCGGCCATACTAAACGTATGACCGATAGAAAGGAGAAGGAATCGATGGACAAGGAGCGTTACCTTCAGGAAGAGACGGAAGAAAAACCGGAAACGAAAACGGAAGAGGCCACTGCTGCCATCACCCAGCTTGGGCAGACGAATGTCCCGCAAATGGAACCGGATACGAACATTCATTGTCTGACGATTGTCGGCCAAATTGAAGGTCATATTCAGCTGCCGCCGCAAAACAAGGCGACAAAATACGAACATGTGATCCCACAAATCGTCGCCATTGAGCAAAATCCGAAAATCGAAGGGCTGCTCGTCATTTTAAATACGGTCGGCGGTGATGTGGAGGCCGGGCTTGCGATTGCGGAAATGCTCGCTTCGCTGTCAAAACCGACCGTTTCCATCGTGCTTGGCGGCGGCCATTCGATCGGCGTGCCGATCGCCGTTTCGTGCAACTATTCGTTCATCACTGAGACGGCGACGATGACGATTCATCCGATCCGTTTGACGGGGCTTGTCATTGGCGTTCCGCAGACGTTTGAGTATTTGGATAAAATGCAGGAACGCGTCGTCCGCTTCGTAACGAAGCATTCCAACATTAGCGAGGAGAAGTTTAAAGAGCTCATGTTTTCCAAAGGCAATTTGACGCGCGACATCGGCACGAACGTCGTCGGTCCCGATGCGGTCCGGTACGGCTTGATCGATGAAGTGGGCGGCGTCTCACAGGCCATGGCGAAGCTGCGCCAGCTGATCGAAGCGAAAAAAGGCGGCGAAGGGAAGATGATCCAATGATTTTGTACACGATCATGCCGGAACATTTGGTGTTCCCGGTCGATGCGGCCGCGTATGAAAAGCAAAAGCTAGTGCATTACGAAGGCATCCCGTTGCTCGTCCAAATGACCGATACGGGCGAATATGAAATCGTGCAAAACTTAAGCACCAACCCCTATCATTTTTTAAACGCCAAGTATGCGCCAGGGGTGCGGTTTCCGGTTTCTGTCGCAACATCGTAATGAATTGTCAAGTTGTTCATGATATAATAATAGACAAACGGAAAAAAGCAGCCATTGTTGGCTGCTTTTTTCCGGCTTGCCAATTCATTCATGTTGGAGTGAGCGATCATGGCGAAACGAAAGCGACAAAAAAAAGGAAAACCGCCAAAGAAACAGTCATGGACGGAGACAATTCGCTTTGAATTGATCGGTCTCGGGCTGCTGGCTGTTGCCGTTGTGGCGATGGCTCGCCTCGGGCTTGTCGGGGAAACATTCGTGCTTGTCGGCCGCTTTTTTTTCGGCGAATGGTACATGCTGTTAATAGGGGGAGTGTTCATTTTATCGCTCATCCTCATTTGGAAACGATCGTGGCCGTCATGGGCGAGCCGTCCGTTTGTCGGCGTGTCAGTCATCACAGCGGCGCTTTTGCTGCTAAGTCACGAGAAGTTATTTGAGCTCATGTCGCGGCGCGGTGAGCTTGATCCGAGCGTCATCCGGACGACGTGGGCGCTGTTTTGGAACGAGGCGGGCGGAAAGGAGTCCCATGCCGACCTAGGCGGTGGAATGGCTGGCGCTCTGTTGTTTGCCGCCAGCTATCAGCTGTTTGATTCGCTCGGGACAAAATGGATTTGTTTTCTGCTGTTTGTAGTCGGCTTTGTCGTATTGACCGGGAAATCGCTGCGCGAAACGATCGGACAGATAGTTGTTGGGGCGGCCGCGCTTGTGCGGAAGGAATGGCTGGCGTTCGTCGCCGATGTGAAACAATGGCTCGCGGGGAGAAAACGGCGAGCGAGTGTAGAACGAGGCCGGCGTTCACGGCGGACGGCCGCCTATCCGGCCGAGGAATCGGCAGAAGCCGGGGCTGCTGAGGCGGACGACGAATTGCTTTCGCCGCCGCCGATCATATCCGATTTTGCCGCTGTCCGGGCGGCCGCCGAGCCGGAAGAAGAGAAACAGCTGGCTGCGGAAGATGACGACAGCGAAGGGGGGGCATCCCCGCCGTTGGCGTTTTCCGAGCATGAAAATGCCAATTACGATTTGCCGCCGCTTGAACTTCTCCGTCCGCCAAAGCCGGCTGGGCAGTCGACCGACCATGCGAATATTTATGCCAATGCGCGCAAGCTGGAAAAAACGTTCCAAAGCTTTGGCGTCAAGGCGAAAGTGACGCAGGTGCACCTTGGCCCGGCGGTGACAAAATATGAAGTGTACCCGGACGTCGGGGTGAAAGTAAGCAAAATCGTCAGCTTAAGCGACGACTTGGCGCTCGCCTTGGCGGCGAAAGACATCCGCATTGAAGCGCCCATCCCCGGCAAGTCCGCAATCGGCATCGAAGTGCCGAACGAGGAGATCGCCACCGTCTCGCTGCGCGAAGTGCTGGAGGCGGTCGAGCACACAAGGTCCGAATCCAAGCTGTTGATCCCGCTCGGGCGCGACATTTCCGGGGAAGTCGTTGCCGCCGAGTTGAACAAAATGCCGCATTTGTTGATCGCCGGCGCTACCGGGAGCGGGAAAAGCGTCTGTATCAACGGCATTATCGTCAGCCTGCTCATGCGCACCAAGCCCCACGAAGTGAAGTTGATGATGATTGACCCGAAAATGGTCGAGCTAAGCGTCTACAATGGCATTCCGCATCTGTTGACGCCGGTCGTCACCGATGCGAAAAAAGCGGCTCAAGCGCTGAAAAAAGTCGTCCAAGAAATGGAACGGCGCTACGAGCTGTTTTCCCATACCGGCACGCGCAACATTGAAGGGTATAACGAGCATATCCGTCAGCAGAACGAAGCCGCGCTGGAGCAGCAGCCGCTTTTGCCATATATCGTCGTCATCATTGACGAACTGGCTGACTTGATGATGGTCGCTTCGTCAGATGTGGAAGAGGCGATCACTCGGTTGGCGCAAATGGCGCGCGCGGCCGGCATTCACTTGATCATCGCCACTCAACGCCCGTCGGTTGACGTTATCACGGGCGTCATTAAGGCCAACATTCCGTCACGCATCGCGTTCAGCGTCTCATCGCAAATTGACTCACGCACCATTCTCGATGTGGGCGGGGCGGAAAAACTTCTCGGCCGCGGCGACATGCTGTTTTTGCCTATGGGCGCGTCCAAACCGGTGCGCGTGCAAGGCGCATTTGTGTCCGATCAAGAAGTGGAAGACGTCGTCCAATTTGTCATCGGCCAGCAGCAGGCCCAATATTACGAGGAGATGATCGTACCGGAAGAGGAGGCGAACGCATCGGCCTTCGAAGACGACTTGTATGAAGAGGCCGTCCGCCTTGTTGTGGAAATGCAAAGCGCTTCTGTGTCGATGCTGCAGCGCCGCTTCCGCATTGGCTACAACCGCGCCGCCCGGCTGATCGACGCCATGGAGGAGCGAGGCGTCGTCGGTCCGTACGAAGGGAGCAAACCGCGCGCGGTTCTTTGGTCGAAAGAAGATTTGAAAAAGACGTCGTAGCACTCGGCGGAAAATGGGCCTCAGAGCATTTTGTCAGAAAAGCGCTGGCGTCACGAGGTTTTTCCATTGAACATGGGCTGAAATCAACAGTCTTTTGCGCTGCATCGCAAGCCCTGATCGCTAAGCAGGCAGGTCGATTCCACCTGCCTGCCAATCGTATGCCGCATTGGAAGCGCTTTCATAAATATATCTTTTTTCGACAAAATTTGATAACCCTATTTATTTGGCCAGTAAAAAATGATATAGTAGTCTCAAAAAGGTTATATGTCTAATGTCAGAGGTCTGACTCTTACAGGAGATCATGTGGAGGACGTTGTCATGTCAATCAAATCAGACAACCGCCATCTGTACTTGCAAGTCATCGACCGTTTGAAACACGATATTGAAACTGGCGTGTACAAAGAAAAGCAAAAGCTGCCGTCTGAGTTTGAGCTTGCCAAACAGCTTGGCGTCAGCCGGGCGACATTGAGGGAAGCGCTCAGGGTGCTGGAAGAAGAAAACATTATCATCCGCCGCCACGGCGTCGGAACGTTTGTCAACGCCCGGCCGCTGTTTACGTCCGGCATCGAGCAGCTCTCAATCGTCACGGACATGATCCGCCAAGCCGGACGAAAACCGGGAACGATTTTTTTGTCTTCTTCCATCCAGCTGCCGACAGAAGACGATATGCGCCGTTTTCAATGCCGCCCGGACGACGAGATTTTGTTGATCGAGCGGGTGCGCACCGCCGACGGGGAGCCGGTCGTCTATTGCCTCGATAAAATTTTGTGCAAGTATTTGCCAAAAGGTATTTCGTACGAACACGAATCGTTGTTTGAAAACTTGCACAACCAAACGCATCGCGACATCGCCTATGCGGTCGCGCACATCGAGCCGCTCGGCTATCATGAAAAAGTGTCGCCGATTTTGCAATGCGACCCGGAAACGGCGCTGCTTGTGCTCAAGCAAATGCATTTCGACAAAAACGACGAGCCGATTTTTTATTCCGTCAACTACTTCCGCTCCGACAAGTTCAGCTTCCATGTCATGCGGAAGCGGTTCAGCTTTTAAGGGGGTGAAAATGGGTACATAGAAAGAGAGCGGAAGCTTTATACTAATTTAAAGAACAAATTTTCAAGCCAGGGGGTAGTGAATGTGAAAAAGCGAATCGGATTGGTGTTGTCCGTCCTGTTTGCCGCCGGCACGTTGCTTAGCGCCTGCGGACAAGCCGGCAACAATGCGGGAGGCGGCAATCAGAAAGATACGTTCAGTGTCGCCATGGTCACCGACGTCGGCGGCATTGACGACAAATCGTTCAACCAGTCCGCGTGGGAAGGGCTGCAAAAGTTCGGCAAAGACAACGGGCTAGAAAAAGGACGCGGTGGGTACGACTATTTGCAGTCGACGAGCGACACCGATTATCCAACCAACTTAAACAAGCTCGTGCGCAGCGACTTTGACTTGATTTTCGGCATCGGGTATTTGATGGGCGACGCGGTGAAAGAAGTCGCGAAGCAAAACCCGAAAAAACATTTCGCCATCGTCGACACGGTTGTTGATGAGCCAAACGTCGCCAGCATCACGTTCAAGGAGCATGAAGGCTCGTTCCTTGTCGGCGTTGTTGCCGGTTTGATGACGAAAACGAATAAAATCGGCTTTGTCGGTGGGATGGAAATTCCGTTGATCGAAAAATTCGAAAGCGGATTCCGCGCCGGCGTGAAAGCGGTCAACCCGAAGGCGACTGTGAAAGTGCAATACGCCGGGGCGTTCGACCAAGCGGATAAAGGGAAAGCGATCGCTTCGAGCATGTACGCTTCCGGCGTCGACATCATCTACCATGCGGCCGGGGCGACTGGAAACGGTGTTTTCTCAGAGGCAAAAGACTTGAAGAAAAAAGATCCGAACCGTGAAATTTGGGTGATCGGCGTTGATAAAGACCAAGCACCGGAAGGGGAAGTGAAAGTCGGCGGCAAAACGTACAACGTAACGCTCACTTCGATGGTGAAACGCGTCGACGTCGCTGTCTATGACACGGCGAAACGGGCGAAAGACGGCGACTTCCCGGGCGGCAAAACGATTGAGTACGGGTTGCCGGAAAATGGGGTTGGCATCGCTCCGACACAAGACAACATTCCAGAAAATGTGCTGAAAGCTGTTGACGAATGGAAAGAAAAAATTATCAAGGGCGAAGTGAAAGTGCCGACGAATCGGAAAGAGTACGAGCAATTCGCTGCGACGATCAAGTGACGAACAACGGCGAAGAAGGCTAGCGCGAGCCGCTAGCCTTCTTCAAAATCGTCAACTACCCCCACTTCGCTCACGCTTGAAGTGGGGGCTTGCCACTCCCCAGAAGTGCAAACGGACTTCGTCCTCCTTCCTTGACTTGGGGTTGCATCAGGGGGCAGGTTGACCGCTGCCCAACGACGCAGGTCATGCCTGCATCGTTGCCGATTCTCTCGGTGTGTCTGTTGGCAGTACTTGGCTTCCACACACAACAGACGGACCTACGCTCGATGTTTGACGGTTACAACGTTTCCTGCAACCAACTCCATACATCGAGCAGCAGCTATTGGAGTGCCTTTATTGAACGGTTTTCTCCACGCCTTTATTCGATCATACACAAAAGAAAGGGGGAACGCGCATTCCTCTCCCACTTACTCCCTTTGGTCGTTGAAGTGGGAGTCTCCTGCGCGAAATAGGATGAAGGGCGGCCGTTTCGCTGTCGCCTTTCATTTTGTGATTTTGACCTTGCTTGAGTAAGGAGTGAATCGCTTGGAATACGTGATTGAAATGCTCAATATCCGCAAGGTGTTTGGCTCGTTTGTCGCCAATGACAACATTACGCTGCAAGTGAAAAAGGGGGAGATACACGCTCTGCTTGGCGAAAACGGGGCCGGCAAATCGACGCTCATGAACGTGCTGTTCGGTTTATACCAGCCGGACGGCGGCGAAATCCGCGTCAAAGGAAAGCCGGTGCGCATTACCGACCCGAACGTCGCCAACGATCTTGGCATCGGCATGGTGCATCAGCACTTTATGCTCGTCGATACGTTCACGGTGACGGAAAACATCATTTTAGGCAGCGAACCGACGCGGGTCGGAACGATCGATATGAAGCGGGCCGAACAGGAGGTGCGCGAGCTGTCGGAACGGTATGGGCTGGCGGTCGATCCGACAGCGAAAATTGCCGACATTTCCGTCGGCATGCAGCAGCGCGTGGAAATTTTAAAAACGCTCTACCGCGGCGCGGATATTTTGATTTTTGACGAACCGACAGCGGTGTTGACGCCGCAGGAAATCCGCGAGCTCATCCAAATTATGCGCACGCTCGTCCGCGAAGGAAAATCCATCATTTTAATTACACACAAACTTAAAGAAATTATGGAAGTGTGCGACCGCGTCACCGTCATCCGCCGCGGCAAAGGGATCGCGACGCTCAATGTGGCGGAGACGAATCCGAACGAACTGGCGGCGCTCATGGTCGGCCGCGAGGTGCAGTTTACGACCGCTAAGAAACCGGCTGAACCGGGAAAACCGGTGTTGGAAATTAAAGACTTAGTCGTCAAGGACGCGCGCGGGATCAAAGCGGTCAACGGTTTGAACTTGACGGTGCACGCCGGCGAGATCGTCGGCATTGCTGGAGTTGACGGCAACGGCCAGACCGAGCTCATTGAAGCCATAACCGGGTTGATCAAAGCTGAATCAGGGACAATCCGCCTCAACGGCCGAGACATTACGAATTTGCCGCCGCGCAAAATCATCGAAGCCGGCGTCGGCCATATTCCGCAAGATCGGCATAAGCACGGGCTTGTCCTCGATTTTCCGATCGGCGAAAACATGGTACTGCAAACGTACTATCAGCCGCCGTACTCGAAACGGGGTCTGTTGAATTTTCAAGCCATTTACGAAAAAGCGCGCCAGCTCATTCGCGAATTTGACGTGCGCACGCCGGATGAATATACGAAGGCGCGGGCGCTGTCGGGCGGAAACCAGCAAAAAGCGATCATCGGCCGCGAAGTTGACCGCGACCCGGATTTGTTGATCGCCGCCCAGCCGACAAGGGGGCTTGACGTCGGCGCGATCGAGTTTATCCATAAGCGGCTCATCGAACAGCGCGACCGCGGCAAAGCGGTGCTGCTCGTCTCATTTGAGCTCGATGAAGTCATGAACGTCAGCGACCGGATCGCCGTTATTTATGAGGGGAAAATTGTCGCCATCGTCGATCCGAAAGAGACGACGGAACAAGAGCTCGGGCTGCTGATGGCCGGAAGCAAATGGAAGGAAGCAGGTGTGTCGTGATGAAGTCAAACCGTCTCCAGCAATTGTTGATTCCTGTATTGGCCATCTTGCTCGGCATGGCTGCCGGATCCATCGTCATGCTCGTGAGCGGCTACAACCCGATCGCTGGGTTTTACGCTCTCGTGTACGGGGCATTTGGCGATACGTACTATATCGGCGAAACGATCCGCCAGACGACGCCGTACATTTTAACCGGGTTGGCGGTGGCGTTTGCTTTTCGCACCGGCTTGTTTAACATCGGGGTCGAAGGGCAGCTGATCGTCGGCTGGCTGGCGGCCGTCTGGGTCGGCGTGTCGTTCGACTTGCCGAAAATCATCCATTTGCCGCTCGCCATTTTGGCGGCCGCCCTCGCCGGAGCGCTTTGGGGGCTGATCCCGGGCGTGCTAAAGGCGTATTTAAAAGTGCATGAAGTCATTATTACGATTATGATGAACTATATTGCTTTGCATGTAACGAACGCCATCATCCGTTCCGTTTTGTCCGATGAGGGATTTAAATCAAAGCCGGTGAAAGAAAGCGCATCGCTTCACTCCGACTTTTTTGATGCCATTACGCATCATTCCACCATGCATTACGGCATTTTCATCGCTGTCGCCGCCGCATTTGTCATGTGGTTTTTGCTTGAGCGGACGACGAAAGGGTTTGAGCTGCGGGCGGTCGGGTTCAACCAGCATGCCTCCCAGTATGCCGGCATGAACGTGCGCGCCAACATCATTTTAGCGATGGTCATCTCCGGCGCTTTTGCCGGCGTCGCCGGGGCGATGGAGGGGCTTGGCACATTTGGAAACATCTCGACGAAAGCCGGCTTTACCGGCCTCGGGTTTGACGGCATCGCCGTCGCCCTGATCGGCGGCAACAACGCGTTTGGCATTTTGCTCTCCGCCTTGTTGTTTGGCGCCTTAAAAGTCGGGGCGTTGGAAATGCCGTCAAGCGCCGGCGTGCCGACCGAACTCGTCGATATTATTATCGCGCTCATCATTTTCTTTGTGGCATCGAGCTATATGATTCGCTGGCTGTTATCTCGCTGGCAAAAGGGGGCGGAGTAAGTGAGCGTGTATGACGTGTTGCAGACGATTATCCCGACAGCGATTTTCTTTGCGGCTCCCCTCATTTTCACGGCGCTTGGCGGTGTGTTCAGCGAACGGTCCGGCGTCGTCAACATCGGGCTTGAAGGATTGATGACCATCGGCGCGTTTGTCGGCATCGTCTTTAATTTGACGTTTGCCGATCGGTTTGGCGAATGGACGCCGTGGCTTGCCTTATTGGCTGCCATGGTGGTCGGCGCTGTATTTTCCCTGCTGCACGCTGTCGCGTCGGTTACCTTTCGCGCCGACCAAGTCGTCAGCGGGGTGGCGATCAACTTTTTGGCGCTTGGCCTGTCGCTGTTTTTAGTCAAAAAAATGTACGGCAAAGGCCAGACCGACCAAATTCAAGTCGGGTTTGACAAAATCGATGTGCCGGTGTTGAGCGACATCCCGGTCATCGGCCCGCTGTTGTTCTCCAATGCGTATGTGACGTCGTACATCGCCATTTTGTTGGCGTTTGTCTCTTGGTATGTGATTTATAAAACGCCGTTTGGCCTGCGGCTGCGTGCGGTCGGCGAACATCCGATGGCGGCGGATACGATGGGGATTCATGTCGCCAAAATGCGCTACATCGCCGTCATGATCAGCGGGGCGCTCGGCGGTTTGGGCGGTGCGGTATACGCGACGATCATTTCTCGCGATTTTAGCCATGCGACGATTTCTGGGCACGGATTTATGGCGCTCGCCGCCATGATTTTTGGCAAATGGCATCCGATCGGCGCGATGGGAGCGGCGCTCTTTTTCGGACTGGCGCAAAGCTTAAGCATTGTCGGGCAAACCATTCCGTTTTTGAAAAACGTTCCGACGGTTTACTTGCTCATCGCCCCGTACTTGCTCACCATTTTGGCGCTCGCCGGCTTCATCGGGCGGGCGGAGGCGCCGAAAGCGGCCGGCACGCCATATATCAAAGGGAAACGGTAGAACTTGCAGCTGTCCGGCGCAACCGGACAGCTGTTTTTCATTCCCATGATGGCAATGTTTCCAAGCGTATCGGACGAACTAGGCGGATTTGTTTGCATTTGTCGCTTGGCAACAGGTATATTGTTGATAAGACATCTCACAATAAGCATGCCGCCCATTTTGCGACAGAAAAGGAGGAGTTGGATTGGTCGACGAAAAAGTCACAGCGGTCGGACCGGTTCGCGTCCATACGATTTCGACCGATAAGTACAAAACGAACACGATCGTTTGGAAAATGAAGGCCCCTCTTGCTAAAGAAACGGTCACGCTGCGCGCGCTTTTGCCATACGTCTTGCAAAGCGGCACGGCCGACTATCCGAGCGTTAAGGCGCTGCGCACCTATTTGGATGAACTGTACGGGGCGACGCTGAACGTCGATTTAACGAAAAAAGGCGAACATCATATCATGACGATTCGCATCGATGTCGCCAATGAACGATTTTTGCCGGAGCAAACGCCGTTGCTTTCGAAAGCGCTTCAGCTCTTGGCCGATCTTCTGTTCCGCCCGGCTCTTGATGGCGGGCGGTTTGTCACCGACATTGTCGAGCAGGAAAAGCGGGCACTCCGTCAACGCATTCAGGCGGTGTATGATGACAAAATGCGCTATGCGAACATGCGCCTTGTAGAAGAAATGTGCAAAGGCGAACCGTACGCGCTCTCGCCTAATGGCGAGCTCGAGGATGTCGACGCCATTACAGCGGAAAGACTGCACCGCTATTATGAGCGGGCGTTGGCTGAAGATGAGCTTGACTTGTATGTCATCGGCGATGTCGACGAAGAAGAGGTGCTCAACACCGTCCGTCAGCGCTTTTTGCTGCCCGACCGCGCAGAGCCGGCGCGTACGCCCCAAGCTCAGGCAAAAGCGCGTGGGGAAGTGAAGGAAGTGATCGAACGGCAAGACGTCAAGCAAGGGAAATTGAACATCGGCTACCGAACGAATGTCACATACGAGGATGACGATTACTACGCCTTGCAAATGTTTAACGGCATTTTTGGCGGTTTTTCCCATTCGAAGCTGTTCATCAACGTCCGCGAGAAGGCAAGCCTTGCCTATTATGCCGCCTCAAGGCTTGAGAGCCATAAAGGGCTTTTGATGGTCATGTCCGGCATTGAACCGGCCAACTATGAGAAGGCGCGCCGCATCATCGATGAGCAAATGCAGGCGATGAAAAACGGCGATTTCACAGATGAAGAAATGGCGCAGACGAAAGCGGTCATCCGCAACCAGCTGCTTGAGACGCTCGATACGCCGCGCGGGCTTGTCGAGGTGTTGTACCATAACGTCGTCTCAACGCGAAAGCGCCCGATCGATGAATGGATGGCCGGCACCGATCAAGTGACACGCGAGGATGTGGTGCGCGTCGCTGACAAGGTGGAGTTGGATACGGTGTACTTTTTGACCGGAATGGAGGCGACGGAAGATGGAAAAACGGGTGTATGAGACGCTGCGCGAAGAGCTGTTTTATGAAAAAATGGACAACGGTCTTGACGTGTACATTTTGCCGAAAAAGGGATTCAACAAAACGTACGCCGTGTTTACGACGAATTACGGTTCGGTGGACAACCAGTTTGTCCCGCTCGGTAAAACGGAGATGAAGCGCGTTCCGGACGGCATCGCCCATTTTTTGGAGCATAAGCTGTTTGAAAAAGAAGACGGCGACGTGTTTCAGCAATTCAGCAAACAAGGCGCCTCGGCGAACGCCTTTACGACGTTCACCCGCACCGCCTATTTGTTCTCAAGCACCGACAATGTCGAGAAAAACTTGGAAACGTTGATCGATTTTGTGCAAAGCCCGTACTTTTCCGACAAGACAGTGGAAAAAGAAAAAGGGATCATCGGCCAGGAAATCCGGATGTACGACGACAACCCAGACTGGCGCGTCTATTTCGGCGCCATCGAAAGCATGTATCACAACCATCCGGTCAAAATCGACATCGCCGGCACAGTTGAATCGATCGCCCAAATTACGAAAGAGTTGCTGTATGAGTGCTACGAAACGTTTTACCACCCGAGCAACATGCTTTTGTTTGTCGTCGGCCCGGTCGATGAACAAAAAATCATGCAGCAAATCCGCGACAACCAGGCGAAAAAGTCGTTCCCGCAAGCCCCGGAAGTGAAGCGGTTTGCGTATGAAGAACCGAGCGCAGTAGCGGAAAAGAAAAAAGTGATTCCGATGCATGTGCAGACGAACAAGTGCTTTGTCGGCATCAAAGCGCCGTCCGTTCCTGAAGCCGGCGAACAAAAACTTCGGCATGAGCTTGCCTTCCACGTCGCATTGGACTATTTGTTTGGAAAAAGCTCGCCGCATTATGAACGGCTGTACCGCGAAGGATTGATCGATGATACATTTATGTACGATTATACAGAAGAGCGCGGGTTCGGCTTCGCGTTGATCGGCGGCGATACAAGGGACGCTGAACGGCTCGCTTCGGAAATTCAAACGGTGCTGCCGTCGTTTGCCGCGGAGACTATAAAAAAGGAAGAATTTGAGCGGGTGAAAAAGAAAAAAATCGGCGCTTTTTTGCACGCGCTCAACTCGCCGGAGTATATCGCCAACCAGTTTACGCGCTACGCGTTTTACGGCGCGAGCTTGTTTGACATTTTGCCGGCGTTGTCATCGTTGACGCTTGACGACGTTGCAGCCATTGCCGATGCGTGTTTCCGCGATTCGCAAATCGCCGTTTGCGAGGTTGTGCCAAAAGGGCAATGACAGGGGCTGACCGAAAGAGCGGTAATGCCCCTATCTGGGGCAGCATGGAAAACTAGACCACCCTGAAACCCCTGGTAAAACCAACGATTTCAGAGGTGGTCTCTTTCCCATGTTTTTCAGTTTCATTTCATCAAAAAGGGGCTTTTGCGTCAGCCCCTTTTTTGCGTCCAACAGAAGGAGGAGAACGTTCGATGCGCTATGCGTTAATTACCGGAGCGTCAAGCGCGATCGGGCAAAGCATCGCCCGCGAGCTCGCGCAAGGCGGCTATGGACTTTTTCTTCATTACTACCGGCGCCGCGCGCCCATTGAGGCGCTGCAAGCCGAACTAACCGGCGTGCACACCGTGCCGGTGGAAGCGGATTTGTCGATGCCGGGCGGGGTCGACCAACTGCTTTCCCGCCTCGACCGCCCGATCGATGCCATCATTTATAACAGCGGGGCCACGTATTACGGGTTGCTTACCGACATGAATGACGAGCTGATCGAACGGATGGTGCGCCTCCATGTGACAAGCCCGGCGCAGCTTGTGAAAAAACTGCTGCCGCCGATGATTTCGAAAAAGCGCGGCCAAATTGTGTTCATTTCTTCGATTTGGGGGTTGTGCGGCGCCTCATGCGAAGCGGTGTATTCGATGACCAAGGGCGGGCAAAACGCGTTCGCCAAGGCGCTGGCGAAAGAGCTCGCCCCGAGCGGCATCCGCGTCAACGCCGTCGCGCCGGGAGCGATCGCCACAGATATGCTCCGGCCGTTCAGCGAAGAAGAATTGGCGGCGCTCGCCGATGAAATTCCGGCCGGCCGGCTCGGGACCCCTGAGGAAGTGGCGAAAACAGTGGCGTTTTTGTTGTCGGACTCCGCTTCTTACATCACCGGCCAAATCATCTCTGTCAACGGCGGCTGGTATTGTTGAGCGTATATTTTTTTCGCCCGCAGGCAAACTATCCTTGAAACGTTCATCAAGGAGGGAGGGAATGAACATGTCGGTACTGGATAACTTTGAACAATGGAAAGACTTTTTATCGGAACGTCTGCAGCAAGCGCAGCAACAAGGTTTGACCCAGCAAGTGATCTCGGATGTCGCCTATCAAATCGGGGACTATTTGGCGAAACACGTCGACCCGAGAAACCCGGAAGAACGGGTGCTCGCCGACCTTTGGAGCGTTGCGGATGAAAAAGAACAGCATGCCCTTGCCAACATGATGGTGAAACTTGTCCAACAAAATAACATCCGGTAAAGAGAGGGGCTCCCTCTCTTTTTTCTTTCCTCTTTTCGGTTGCTTTTCCGTTCGCGGTTATAGTAGTATGAACTTAGCATAAGGCGTTCGTGCGGACAGCGGCAAGGGAGGAGACGGGATGGGCAAGCAGGAGTGGTATTTGGAGTATGAGATTCATGTCAACCGTCCAGGGTTGCTCGGCGATGTCGCCTCGTTGCTCGGCATGTTGTCGATCAACATCGTGACGATCAATGGCGTCCGGGATTCGCGCCGCGGCATGTTGCTTCTTTGCGACAGCAGCGAACAAATCGAGCGGCTGGCGACAATTTTGCGGACGATGGACAACATTACGGTGACGAAACTCCGCCAGCCGAAGCTGCTTGATCGTTTGGCCGTCCGCCATGGCCGCTACATTCAGCGCGATGCCGACGACAAAAAGACGTTTCGCTTCGTTCGCGACGAGCTTGGGCTGTTGGTCGATTTTATGGCAGAAATTTTTAAAGAAAAAGGGCATAAGCTCATCGGCATTCGCGGGATGCCGCGCGTCGGCAAGACGGAGTCGATCGTTGCTGCGAGCGTATGCGCCAATAAGCGGTGGCTGTTTGTATCATCGACGCTGATCAAGCAGACCGTCCGCACGCAGCTGATGGAAGACGAATATAGCGAGGACAACATTTTCATTGTCGACGGCATCGTTTCGACGCGCCGCGGCAATGAGCAGCACTGGCAGCTCATCCGTGAGCTGATGCGCCTCGAGGCGACGAAGGTCGTGGAACATCCGGACATGTTTGTCCGCCATACGGAATATACGCTTGATGATTTTGACTATATTATTGAGCTGCGCCATGAACCGGATGAAGACATTTCCTACGATGCGATTGAACGCCCGTCCTTGCTGGGCGGAGACGGATTTTCCGAATTTGGATTTTAATTTTAACAAGTGGAAGGTGTTGGCCGTTGACGGAACTGGGAAAACGTTTGCGGGAAGCGCGGGAGGAAAAAAACATCAGCTTGGACGAGCTGCAAGAGATGACGAAGATTCAGAAGCGGTATTTGATCGGCATTGAAGAAGGGAATTACGCCATTATGCCGGGCAATTTTTATGTGCGCGCCTTCATTAGACAATACGCCGAGGCGGTCGGCCTCGATCCGGATGAGCTGTTTGAACAATATAAGCAGGACATTCCGCAATCGTACCAAGATGATCTTCCGCAGCCGCTGTCGCGCGTGAAAACGCGCCAACAGCTTTCCGCCGAAGGGACGAAATGGCTCGACTGGCTGCCGAAAGCCTTGATCGCGGCGGCCGTCGTCGGGGCGGCCGTTCTTGTTTGGGTGCTGCTCCAGCGCGGCACGGCAAACGAGCCCCCGGCGAAAACGAGCCCGGAGACGGCGGAAGTGGAAAAGCCGAAACAGTCGCCGCTTGAACAGGCGAAACAAAAGCAGTCGGCGAAGGAAACGGACGAGAAGGCAACGAATGAAAACGGACAGCAAAATGAACAGCCAGCGCCGACTGGCGAAGAACAACAGCCGGCTGCGGCGATGAATGTGACGGAAAAGCGCGGCAACACGGCGACGATTGAAGTCGCCAGCTCCGGCGCGTTTTCCATCGAGCTTTCATCCAAAGGAACGTCATGGGTCGAAGTATACAATACGAAAGGCCATACGTTTTACCGCGGCAACTTGACAAGCGGGCAGACGAAAACGTTCGATCTGTCGGCCGAAAGCGAAGTATGGGTGAAAATCGGGCGCACGCTCGATGTTGAGATGAAGGTGAACGGCCAACCGTTTGCCTACCCGTTTGCCCCGAAAGAGGAAGTATACCAAAAGCTGCATTTCGTGTTGAAGAAATGATGGAACAGGGCGCTTTTCCGCAGGAAGGCGCCTGCTTTTCGCACGGACTGAACTATGTTGAATGAGCGGAGGTATTTGTGGTGAACTTGCCGAATAAAATTACGGTAGCGCGCATTATGCTCATCCCGTTTTTCTTGATCGTGATGCTCGTTCCGTTCGGGTGGGGAAGCATCCAAATCGGCGGGACAGAGCTTCCGGTTGCCCATCTTGCCGGCGCGCTCATTTTCATCATCGCCTCAGCGACGGACTGGATCGATGGCTACTATGCCCGCAAATACGGGTTGGTGACGAATTTAGGAAAATTTTTAGATCCGCTTGCCGATAAACTGCTTGTGTCAGCAGCGCTCATCGTGCTCGTTGAACTCGGCGCCGCTCCGGCTTGGATGGTGATCGTCATCATCAGCCGCGAATTTGCCGTTACCGGCCTGCGGCTCGTGCTCGCCGGGGAAGGGGAAGTCGTCGCTGCCAACATGCTTGGCAAAATCAAGACATGGACGCAAATTGTCGCCATTTCCGCTTTATTGTTACATAACTTCCCATTCTCGCTCATTTCGTTTCCGTTCGCTGAATTGGCGCTGTGGGTGGCGGTCATTTTTACGATTTGGTCTGGCTGGGATTATTTTGCGAAAAACAGACATGCGTTTTCCCATTCGAAATAGCCGGCCACAAAGGGGGAGAAAAGTCTGTTGAACGCGGAGATCATTGCCGTTGGCTCTGAGCTGTTGCTTGGGCAAATCGCCAATACGAACGCCCAGTTTTTGTCGCAGCAGCTGGCGATGCTTGGCATTAACGTCTATTTCCATACCGTCGTCGGCGACAACGCCGGCCGCCTTGAGCAGGCGGTGAAAACGGCGCAAACGAGAGCGAACCTCATCATTTTCACCGGCGGCCTCGGCCCGACGAAAGACGATTTGACGAAGGAGACGATCGCCCGTTTGCTTGGCCGCCGGCTCGTGATCGACGAGGAAGCGCTCCGAGCGATTGAGGTGTATTTTGCCCGCACAAACCGGCCGATGACAGAAAACAATAAAAAGCAGGCGCTCGTCTTGGAAGGATCGACGGTGCTGAAAAACGAGCACGGCATGGCGCCAGGGATGGCGCTTGTGGCAGACGGCATTACGTACATGCTGCTGCCCGGGCCGCCGAAAGAAATGCGGCCGATGTTCAAAAAATACGGAAACGCCTTTTTGCGCCGTACGTTTTCGCTTTCCGAGCGCATCGAGTCGCGCGTGCTCCGCTTTTTTGGCATCGGTGAATCAGCGCTCGAGACGGCGATTGCGGATTTGATCGACGCCCAGTCGAATCCGACGATCGCGCCGCTGGCCGGCGACGGTGAAGTGACGCTTCGTCTGACAGCGAAGCATCAGGATGAGGCGGAGGCGAAGCGGCTTCTTGACGAAGTGGAATCGGCCATTTTGGCGCGTGTCGGCCGCCACTGCTACGGATATAACGATGAAACGTTGTTTACAAAGACGCTCGAGCGGTTAAAAGAAAGAGGATGGACGATCGCGTCGGCCGAAAGTTTGACCGGCGGCCTTTTCCTCGAACAGCTCACCGCCCTCCCCGGCGCGTCGCAAGTCGTGCAGGGCGGTGTCGTCTGCTACACAAACGGCGTCAAAGAACAGGTGCTTGGCATACCGCGCCCGCTGCTTGAGGCAGAAGGGGCGGTGAGCGAGCCGTGCGCCCATTTGCTTGCTGAAAACGTCCGCGCGATGTGCGATGCGGATATCGGCATCAGCTTCACCGGCGTCGCCGGACCCGATCCGCTTGAGGGCCACCCGCCCGGCACCGTGTATGTCGGCATCGCCGTCCGCGGGCGCGATGCGACTGTCCACCGTCTGATGCTGTCCGGCACGCGTGATGCCATTCGCATCCGCACCGCCAAATACGGCTGTTTTTTTCTGCTTGAGATGCTCGCGGCCGACTGCTGATCGGCCGCCCCCTTCCTTCTCCATTCTCCACCGCACATCGTTTTTTCCACCGCATGAGTATGGCGATTGTTGCTAGTTTCTCCACCGAAAAAACGAATGGACGTTCGTTTTTTGCTTGGCAATGGCCGCAAAACGCGGTATAGTATAAGTAGTCCTAGAATAAGGAGGAGTAGGTTAGTGAACCAAGATCGTCAAGCTGCATTGGAGCAGGCATTAAAACAAATTGAACGACAGTTTGGCAAGGGGGCCATCATGAAGCTCGGCGAGCAAGTCGACCGCAAAGTGTCGGTCGTGCCGAGCGGTTCGCTAGCGCTCGACATCGCGTTAGGCGTCGGCGGCTATCCGCGCGGGCGGATTGTGGAAATTTACGGCCCGGAATCGTCCGGGAAAACGACCGTTGCCCTTCACGCGATCGCGGAAGTGCAAAAGCGGGGCGGGCAAGCAGCTTTCATCGACGCGGAGCACGCGCTCGACCCCATCTATGCACAAAAATTAGGGGTCAATATCGATGAATTGCTGCTTTCCCAGCCTGACACGGGCGAGCAAGGTGCGTCACGTTTCCGTATAAGTGCGTAGGCACGAAAGCGGAGTCCGATGGGAACATCGGGACAACTCTACAGCCGAGTTGGAAGGTGAAATTCCTTCCCGTGGTGATAGTCCTATATCCACGAGCCTGAGACTCCTGCATGCATTCCGGTGCACCCTCACCGGGATGTATGAAGCCAGGTGAAGTCGTAACCCAAGTAGCCTAAGGCCGCAAAATGTGGCTATGGCGAAAGTGGTGCGGGGCTCCTTAAAAGACGCCTATGGTGACGAAAGGAACCTATGCGTGAAGCTCGGTTACCGGTGCTCCCTGAAAAGGGACCATACAGGACGAACCACCGTGTCTTGTTTGCGGTGTTTCCTTTAACCGGCTGGCTTAGTTCGGTTACTGCTCTGATGGGTAGCGGACGTTCCAATCAGAGGTCCTGCCGAGTAGAGTAGGCACCTAAGGGCGTTCAAAAGAAGGGATAGGCTGTAGGGAACGTGAGAGGCCCCCTAAGGAGGAGACAGGGCTGGTCGATGATATCTTAGGGGGAGTCAGCGGTTCCATAGTAATGATGAAGGAGCGCCGTTTGAACCCCAAAGGCAACGATGGGGGAGGAAAAAACGCTCTGGAGTGAAGGGAACCAGCCGGGGCGGCAAAGTATCTACATGTTACGGCAAGCAGGCTAATTCATGGCACTTCCACCCAGTATTATAAAAAGGGAGAAAGGAGCATGAAGGTAAACAAACTTGTCGTAAAAAGCGAACAGGACTTGAGAAACTGCTTGGATCTTCTTTATCAAGAAGCTAAAAAGGGAAAACATTTTTACGGGATGCTTGAGTTGCTTCAAAATGATGTTGTCATTTTAGAAGCTATTCGCAATATTAAAAGCAATAAAGGTAGCAAAACGGCGGGGATTGATCAGAAAATAGTAGATGATTATTTGCTTATGCCAACGGAAAAGGTTTTCGGGATGATAAAAGCCAAACTCAATGACTATAAGCCTATACCAGTGAGAAGGTGCAACAAGCCCAAAGGAAATGCCAAAAGCTCAAAAAGAAAAGGCAATAGTCCGAATGAGGAAGGGGAAACGAGGTCCTTAGGAATATCCGCGGTGACGGATAGAATCATCCAAGAGATGCTCCGGATAGTGCTCGAGCCGATTTTCGAAGCCCAATTCTATCCGCACAGTTATGGGTTCAGACCGTATCGCTCCACCGAACATGCCTTAGCCTGGATGCTGAAAATCATCAACGGAAGCAAGCTGTATTGGGTTGTAAAAGGTGACATTGAAAGTTATTTTGATCACATCAATCATAAGAAGCTTCTGAACATCATGTGGAATATGGGCGTTAGGGATAAACGGGTACTATGCATCGTTAAGAAAATGCTGAAGGCGGGGCAAGTGATACAAGGTAAATTCTATCCAACCGCTAGGGGGATTCCTCAGGGAGGAATTATTAGCCCGTTGTTGGCTAATGTATATCTCAACAGCTTTGACTGGATGGTTGGCCAAGAATATGAGTATCACCCTAATAACGCAAACTATCGGGAAAAGAAAAACGCATTAGCGGCGTTAAGGAACAAGGGACATCATCCCGTCTTTTACATTCGTTATGCTGATGATTGGGTTATTCTTACGGA
Source organism: Geobacillus sp. DSP4a (assembly GCF_013096875.1). NCBI lineage: Bacteria > Bacillati > Bacillota > Bacilli > Caryophanales > Anoxybacillaceae > Geobacillus > Geobacillus sp. DSP4a. Next base: position 264,686 of record NZ_SDLD01000001.1, read on the forward strand.
TACGAAAGAATATGCGGAAAAAATAAGGGAGCAATGTAAGCAGTATTTAGCCTGTGAGTTGCACTTAACTCTATCGGATGAGAAAACGTTCATTGCAGATATCCGCGAACAACGGGTTAAGTTTCTTGGCTTTTGTATTGAGGCAGGAAAGCGGCGCTTTCATAAAAAAGGATTCGCCGCTAGAATGATTCCCGATATGGAAAAAGTCAATGCCAAGGTCAAAGAAATTAAGCGCGATATTCGATTGTTAAGAACGAGAAAATCGGAATTAGAGAAAGCCCTTGATATTGAAAACATTAACGCCAAAATTATAGGATTAGCCAATCATCTAAAAATAGGCATTTCCAAGTACATTATGGGCAAAGTAGATCGCGTCATTGAAGAGACAGCCTACCGCACCTGGGTTAAAATGTATGGGAAAGAAAAAGCGGCGCAATATAAAAGGCCTGTGTCAGAGTTTCACAATCGGATTGACAGACATAAAGGCTATCAAATGAAACATTTTTCTGTCGTCACAGAGGATGGCATAAGAGTAGGGATTACTCATGCAAAAATAACGCCTATACAGTATGCAACAGTATTCAAACAAGAAATGACCCCATACACTGCAGACGGCAGAAAAATGTATGAAGAAAAGCATAGAAAAATACGATTGCCAGATAAAATGAGTCTGTTTGATCACGATTCGATATTCATCTACATTTTATCTGAGCATAATGATGGGAAATATAATCTTGAATATTTCTTAAATAGGGTGAATGTATTTCACAGAGATAAAGGAAAATGCAAAATATGTGCTGTATACTTAAGTCCCGGTAACTTCCACTGCCATCATATTGACCCGAGTAAACCTTTAAGTGAGATCAATAAGACCGTTAATCTAGTTAGCTTATGCAACCAATGCCATAGGCTTGTCCATAGCAACCAAGAACCGCCGTTTACAGAACGAAAAATGATTGACAAACTAACGGAGTATAGGAACAAGCTGAAAATATAAAAGTTCTGTTCGCTGGAAAAATTGTAGGTGCTGCTGCCATGTCATCGCGAGGTGATATGGTGGAGAGATAGCCCAAACGGGGCTATCGAAGCTGTCCCGGTGGAACGCCGTGTGCGGGGAAACTCGCACGCACGGTGTGGGGTGGGGGAAAAGCCGGAGATTGCATCAAAGGCTTACCTATCACTATCGCTCGAAATCGCGGAAGCGCTCGTGCGAAGCGGCGCGGTCGATATTATCGTCATCGACTCGGTGGCGGCGCTTGTGCCGAAAGCGGAAATTGAAGGGGAGATGGGCGACGCCCATGTCGGCTTGCAAGCGCGGCTTATGTCCCAGGCGCTTCGCAAGCTGTCTGGCGCCATTAACAAATCGAAAACGATCGCCATCTTCATCAACCAAATTCGCGAAAAAGTCGGCGTCATGTTTGGCAATCCGGAAACGACGCCGGGCGGGCGGGCGCTCAAGTTTTACGCTTCCGTCCGCCTAGAGGTGCGCCGCGCCGAGCAAATTAAGCAAGGCAATGATATGGTCGGCAACAAGACGAAAATCAAAGTCGTCAAAAACAAAGTCGCGCCGCCGTTTAAAACGGCTGACGTCGACATTATGTACGGTGAGGGCATTTCCCGCGAAGGGGAAATCATCGATATGGCGTCTGAACTTGACATTGTGCAAAAAAGCGGCTCATGGTATTCGTACAAAGACGAACGGCTCGGCCAAGGGCGGGAGAATGCAAAACAATTTTTGAAAGAAAACCCGCATATCGCCGATGAGATCGCCCGCGCCATCCGCCAGCATTACGGCATCGACGTTGAAGAGGGAACGAGCGAACCGCAGCAAGACGGGTTCGGATTGCTTGAAGAATAACGGGACAAGGCGTCCTGGCAAGCTGCCGGGGCGCCTTTTTCCATCCGTTCGGCCTGCCAAGGAGAGCGATAAGCCTAAAAAAGGACGGCGTGCGGAACGGTCTTGTTCCGTTGTCATCCTCTAGGCGCGTCGGTGTAATATCTTGACAATTCCTATTGCCGCCTTTACAATGAACATGTATATTTATCCATGTACACGGCAGGGTCGCGTGCCCGCCCGCAGCGGCGTACTGCTTGGATGCGGGGGCGCGTGGAAATGGCCAGGCAAACGACCAAGCCAATGGGTTGAAAACGGGAATGTCCATCTGCGTCGGACGATGGCGCGAAGAAGGCGCAAGGGAAAACGAAACAGCAAGAGGAGGTGAAACGATGGGTTCGATCATCATCTCCGCTTTGCTTGCCTTAGTCATTGGTGCCGTTGTTGGCTTTTTTGTTCGCAAATCGATTGCCGAAGCGAAAATCGGCGGCGCGAAAGCAGCTGCCGAGCAGCTGATTGAAGAGGCGAGACGCGAGGCGGACGCCTTGAAAAAAGAGGCGCTTCTCGAAGCGAAAGACGAGATTCATAAATTGCGGACGGAAGCGGAGCGCGACATCCGCGACCGGAGAAGCGAGCTCCAAAAACAAGAAAACCGCTTGATGCAAAAGGAGGAAAACCTCGATCGCAAAGATGAAGCGCTCAACAAACGCGAGGCGCTGCTTGAAGCGAAGGAAGAAGCGTTAAACGAAAGACAACAGCATATTGAACAAATGGAAAGCAAAGTGGAAGCGCTCGTGAAGCAGCAACAAACCGAACTCGAACGCATTTCCGGCCTGACGCGCGACGATGCGCGCCAGCTCATTTTGGAACGCGTTGAAAAAGAACTGTCCCATGAGATTGCCATGATGATCAAAGAGGCGGAAACGCGGGCGAAAGAGGAAGCGGACAAGCGGGCGAAAGCGATTTTGTCGCTGGCCATCCAGCGCTGTGCCGCCGACCATGTCGCCGAAACGACGGTGTCCGTCGTCAACTTGCCAAACGATGAAATGAAAGGGCGGATCATCGGGCGCGAAGGGCGGAACATTCGCACGCTTGAGACGCTGACTGGCATCGATTTAATTATCGATGATACGCCGGAAGCGGTGATTTTGTCCGGATTTGATCCGATTCGCCGCGAAACGGCGCGCATCGCGTTAGACAAGCTTGTGCAAGACGGACGCATCCACCCGGCGCGCATTGAAGAAATGGTGGAAAAGGCGCGCCGCGAAGTCGATGAGCACATTCGCGAAGTCGGTGAGCAGACGACGTTTGAAGTCGGCGTCCATGGCTTGCATCCGGATTTGATCAAAATTTTAGGGCGGCTGAAGTTCCGGACGAGCTACGGACAAAACGTCTTGAAACATTCGGTGGAAGTGGCGTTTTTAGCCGGACTGATGGCGGCCGAACTCGGAGAAGACGAAATGTTGGCGCGCCGGGCCGGCTTGCTTCATGATATCGGCAAGGCGATCGACCATGAGGTTGAAGGCAGCCACGTGGAGATCGGCGTCGAGCTGGCGACGAAGTACAAAGAACATCCCGTCGTCATCAACAGCATCGCCTCCCACCATGGCGACACCGAGCCGACATCGGTCATCGCGGTGCTTGTGGCGGCGGCGGATGCGCTCTCCGCAGCGCGGCCGGGAGCGCGCAGCGAGACGCTGGAAAACTATATTCGCCGCTTAGAGAAACTGGAGGAAATCGCGGAATCGTACGAAGGCGTGGAAAAATCGTACGCCATCCAGGCCGGCCGCGAAGTGCGCATCATGGTCAAGCCGGATATGATCGACGATTTGGAAGCGCACCGGTTGGCGCGTGACATCCGCAAACGGATTGAAGAAGAGCTCGACTACCCGGGCCATATTAAAGTGACCGTCATCCGTGAAACGCGCGCGGTCGAATATGCGAAATAAAGTGGCATCCTATTGCCACTTTATTTTTCTTTGAAAATAATGAATCCATGAGCGGTTATTTTCATGCTTGGGTGGCGAGTAAAAGCTTACTCATGGATGTTTTTTGTGCGTAAAATGAGAAAGTACAATGGATCCGCGCCACCTTTGAAGCGAAGCGCCATATTTTTTTGATTAGAAAGGGATCGATCATGAGAATCTTATTTATCGGCGATGTCGTCGGTTCGCCGGGGCAAAAAATGGTCGAGCATTATTTGCCGAAATTAAAAGAAAAACACCGTCCCGATATCGTCATCATCAACGGTGAAAACGCCGCCGGCGGGAAAGGGATCACCGAGCCGATTTACCGGGCGTTTTTGGCCCAAGGAGCCCATGTTGTGACATTAGGCAACCATGCGTGGGACAAGCGTGATATTTTTGAATTCATCGATCAGGCGAAGGCGCTCATCCGCCCGGCGAACTATCCGCCCGGCACACCGGGAAAAGGCATCGTCTACGTGCCGACCGAGCAAGGGGAGGCGGCGGTCATCAACTTGCAAGGGCGGACGTTTTTGCCAGCGATTGACTGTCCGTTTCAAAAAGCGGATGAATTGATTGCCGCTGCCTCGACGCGCACGTCGGTCATCATTGTTGATTTTCACGCTGAGGCGACAAGCGAAAAACAGGCGATGGGCTGGCACTTGGATGGGCGCGTGTCGGCCGTCATCGGCACGCATACGCACGTTCAGACGGCGGACAATCGCATTTTGCCGAAGGGTACGGCGTACATTACCGATGTCGGCATGACCGGCTCGTATGACGGCATTTTAGGGGTTGACCGCGACGCGGTGCTGCGCAAATTTTTAACCGGACTGCCGGTCCGGTTCGGCGTCAAGGAAGGACGAAGCCAGCTGAACGCGGTGCTTGTCGATGTTGATGGAAAAAGCGGGCGTGCGCTTGGCATTGAACGGTTGATCATTAATGACGACCACCCATATTTTGAATAATCGTTTTTTAAAAAAATTTTAAAAACAAGCTTCTCCTCAGCAGGAATAGTTGTCGAAACAGTGAATATAGTTACAGTGAAGACATTTTACCGTAATCTATTTTTCAAGGGGACGAGGGAGGAGCTAGAAATGGAAATATTAAAAGTTTCAGCAAAGTCGAATCCGAACTCTGTAGCCGGTGCACTTGCCGGGGTGCTGCGCGAGCGCGGCGCGGCGGAAATTCAGGCGATCGGTGCAGGTGCATTGAACCAAGCCGTTAAGGCAGTAGCGATCGCACGAGGGTTTGTGGCACCAAGCGGCATGGACTTGATTTGCATTCCGGCGTTTACCGATATTATTATTGACGGAGAAGAGCGGACCGCCATTAAATTAATCGTCGAACCTCGTTAACTCGATGATGAGTCAATGGTAAAATATAACCTGTTGGCGCCTTCGCTGTAGAAGGCAGGCAGGTTATTTTTGCTTTTTTAAGGGGGAAAACGAATGATTTTCGATGTCCACTGTGATGCGCTCATGAAGCTATGGCAAGACCGGTCGTTGTCGTTTCACGATGGGGCGCCGCTTCATGTCACCTTTTCTGGCATGGCGGAAGCGGGAATAAAAGTGCAATGTTTTGCCATTTACGTGCCGGAAACCGTGCCGGAAGAAGCCCGGTTCACAGCGGCATTGGAGATGGTGGACATTTTCTTTGCCCGCATCGTCGAGGCGTTCCCGTCCGTCAAGTTTGTGCGGACGAAGCAGGATATCGCCGCACTGAAAGAAGGGGAAATTGGCGCGATGTTGACGCTCGAAGGATGCGACGCCATCGGTGCCAACCTTGTCAAGTTAAAGACGCTTCTTCGCCTCGGCGTCGCTTCTGTCGGCCTGACGTGGAACTTTCCAAACGCCGTCGCCGACGGGGCGTGGGAGAAGCGCGGCGCCGGCTTGACCGCGTTTGGCCGGCAAGTCGTCGAGCTGCTCAATGAAACAAAGCGGTGGGTCGATGTGTCCCATTTGTCGGAAAGAGCGTTTTGGGATGTGATCGAAACAGCCTGTTTTCCGATCGCTTCTCATTCGAACGCCCATCGCCTCTGCCCGCATCCGCGCAATCTGACGGACGAGCAGCTGAAAGCGCTAATTGAAAAAGACGGGATGATTGGCATCAATTTTGTCCCGTACTTTTTAACGAAGGACAAACGGAGAGCAACGATCGCCGATGTGCTTCGCCATCTTGACCATGTATGTGCGCTCGGAGGGGAAAACAACGTCGGGTTCGGCTCCGACTTTGACGGCATTACGGAAACGGTTTCCGGCCTTGAAACGGTGAAGCAATACGACCAGCTCGTCAATGAGTTGTACAAGCATTACTCCGCCGAACAAGCATCCCGCTTTTTATTCGGCAACTTCTACGCCCATTTACCGGAGTGACGAATATCACGGAGTATCGGCTCTGCGTATCCTAAAATAGAAGACAGGGCATCCGCGGTGCCGGCTGAAAAAGGCGTTCAAAATGATAGTTTCCTTGTCAGAAAAGTGGTACAATAGTAGCGAAAGGCTGGAGTGAATGTCAACTACCCACCACTTAAAGCCTAACGGCTTTTGAAGTGGGGGCTTGGCAAGCCCTAGTTGACTACCCTCAGCCATTCAATGGCTACGTTGGAAGGGTCATGACACTTACGGATGCTCCTCCAGT